>JAITHH010000142.1 GCA_031280065.1 Treponema sp.
GAAAAAACCGCCATGCTTGAGGATGCGCTGCGGCGGATCGGCGGCTGGCAAACCCTGCCGGAGATCAGAACCGTCCCCTCGCGGCCCTATGAATACCGGAACCGGATGCGGTTCCACCGGACGGGGCCGGAACAGGGCGCGGGCCTCATGGGGAGGCGGAGCGGCACGGCGATCCCCCTGCAAGACTGCCCGGCGGCGGACCCCCTGATCCGCCGGGCCCCAAGCCCGCCGCTGGACTCACCCTCCAAAGCCCCAAAACGCCGCCGCTGAATTTCTACCGCCCGCTGCACCCTGGCCTGAATCACCGCGCTGGACTCTTCACGCCCATCGCCTCCACCGCCGGGGGCATGACCGCTGCCCGCAGCTCTATCCGGTCCAGGAGCGCCGCGCCGATTTTCTGCCAATAACGGCGGATTTCATCAGGACTGCAAAAACAACTGCTCTGGGTGTGCAGCCCAAGCCTGCCGCAGGGACAGGTATTGGCCGCTAAAAGAAGCTGAAAGTCTGCGGGAAGCAGCAGCGGCCCCTCCGCCCGCGAAATCGTGATGACCCCGTCCTCCAGCGGTTCCCGTAGCGCCTGGAGCACGTTGGTCCGGAATTCCGGGGCCTCGTCCAGGAAGAGTACGCCGAAGTTCGCCAGGCTTATCTCGCCGGGGCGGATGCACTTACCGCCCCCCAGAATACCCTCCGCGCTGGCCGAATGGTGGGGAGAACGGAACGGCGGCCTGGTGATGGCAAGCGCGCCGGTTCCCGGCCCCCCAAGGAAACGTCCCGCAAGACTGTGGAGCCTGGTAACTTCCACGGTTTCCCAAGCCTCCAGCGGAGGCATGATCGACGGCATACGACGGGCCAGCATAGTCTTCCCCGCGCCCGGAGGCCCGAACACCAGGAGGTTATGCCCCCCTGCCGCGGCGATTTCCAGCGCCCGCTTGTACGGGGCCTGACCCTTAACATCGGCAAAGTCGCCGCACTCCGCGGCATCCGCGCCAGGACTCGCGCTGCCCGTACCAGCCCCCGCGCTCTGGAATTCAGGCGGGAAAGCGCCGCCCTCCCCCCGGCGGAGGAGGGCCTGAACCGCCTCGGCCAAGGTGTGAACCGCCGCATAGCGTCCATCAGTAAGAATTGCCGCCTCTTGCGCGTTTTCTGCGGGCACAATGAAGTCCTGAATCCCCGCACGGCGGCCCGCAGCCGCAGCGGCCAGCACTCCCCGCACCGGCCTGACTCTCCCGGAAAGCTCCAACTCCCCCAGCACCATGAGCGTCTCCGGGAACATCGCCCTTTCCCCGGTCATGCCGGGGATGAGTCCTGCGGCTGCCATCACCGACAGGGCAATGGGCAGATCGAGCGAGGCGCCCTCCTTGCGCAGCCCTGCCGGGGCGAGATTGATAAGAATCCGGTCCTGGGGAAAGGCGTAGTCTGAATTGCGGAACGCCGCCCGCACCCGTTCCCGCGCCTCCCGGACAGCCCCTTCAGCAAGGCCGGTAATATCGACGCCCGGTATACCCCGGCGTATATCCGTCTCAACCCGGATAAGGATTCCGTCCGCGCCCAGCGGCGCATAAGCCATTATGTCCATAAACACCCTCTATATATCTAATGGCGCGGCCAGGTAATTTGCTTCAATGCGGCGCGATATTTTTTCTTTACAAAAGAGGGGGGAGAGCCGTGTGTCCGCTTGCGTTCTGTTCTCTGGTACGTTGAGCAGGGCGTTGACCGCGAACTTACGGTTCGATATATGCGGCGCATAAAAATTTAGTTGACTCTTTTAAGGCTTTTTTGTATATTCTACTTATCCGAATACTTTTTATCTTAGATTTAACGGAGGCAGCTTATGAAAGTAAAACCCTTGGCAGACCGCGTCATGGTCAAACTGGAGAAGAACGAGGCGAAAACCGCCGGGGGGATCATCATCCCCGATACCGCCCAGGAGAAGACCCAGACCGGTACTGTTATCGAGGTGGGAGACGACAAGGACGTGATCAAGGTGAGCGTGGGTCAGAAGGTAATGTATGACAAATACGCCGGGACCCAGATCAAGATCGACGGCGTGGAACATCTGATCTTGAAAATGCCGGATATCATCGCCATCATCGAGTAGGCGTCTTGATCCTCACGTCAAAAAGCCCGGCTATGCCGGGCTTTTTTTATGCGTTTGCGGGGCAAGGGCAGGGGTTCCCGCTCCCCGGTTATATGCTGAGGCTGCCCAGCTCAAGGCGGATGGTGAGGTTGTCCGGGTCAAGCGTCCGGGCATATTCCAGGATACGGCGGCCTTCCCGTTCCCGGCCCAATGCCCGCATACAGCGGGAGATACGAAGCTGAATCTTCGCCGCGTCCGCCGGTTTGACCACACCGGCGGCGGCGATTTCGTAGTACTCCAGGGCTGCCGCGTATGAACGCTCCGCCTCCAGCACCCTGCCGATGTTGGCCGAAACCTGCCAGAGCCCGGCGGGACTGCCCCCCGGCGCGGCGGTTCCCGGAGAACTAACCGGGGCGTTAGACGGGACAATAGCCCGCAGACGCTCGATCCCCTCCACATGCCGCCCCTCGCGGAGCAGCGACAAACCCTCGCAAAGGTACATCCAGGGCGTATCCATGTTCCGCCGCCGGGCCTGGCGCAGCAGCAGCGCCGTCTCGTCAAAGCGGCGCTGGAAATCAAAATAGTAGGCCCCCCAGCGGTATATCCGCTGATCATCCCCGTGACGGCCCACAAGCTGCCAGGTTTCGGGGATCATCCG
Organism: Treponema sp.; assembly: GCA_031280065.1. The sequence goes on from JAITHH010000142.1 coordinate 2,736, forward strand.
TTCCACGTTCCAGGCACTCTGCTTTCGGCGAAGCCATTCCAGGTCTAAAAGGGGCTGCTCTTGGAGCAGCGCCGTACTTTCCAGGATCGCGATTGCCCGTGAAGCATCCAAGAGCCGGGTGTAGCGGATAATTCCGTAGAGGTGCAGCGGTTCATGGCCCAAAAGCCGCTCCAGATACGCCGCCTCGCGGGCCCTCGCGGGAGCCGTGGCCGCCAGATTGTACAGACTCCGGCTTAGTATACCGGCGTCCCCGTCTCCTTCCTGGGGGCTGAGGATGATCCAGAGGTTCCGGGCATTATCGGCGCGGCCCGCAAGCCACAGGGCATCCGCCTGCCGGGACAGACTTTCCTCGTCCTTAAAGCGGGAGAAGAGTTCCGCTGACCGGTCAAGGTCCCCAAAATCGTAAAGGTATTCCGCCGCAAAGTGAGCGGCCCGCCGGGAGAGCGGCTCCCCCAGGTTTTCCGCAGGCTCCGTCAGGGAACGGATATAGACCCCCGCGCCCTGGCGATCCCCCTTCAAGAGCCGGAGCAGCGCCGCGTCAATGATCAGCCGCTCCCCTTCCACCGCGGCGGCCCCTATCGCGGCGCCGGTGGCGGCCTTGAAGAGAATGTCCTCACCCCGGGGAATGGTCATGGCCCGCCGGGGATCCTCCAGCGCGCCTGAGAGAGAATATATCTCCAGCGCCGCCGGAAGCAGTTCCTGGGCGGAAATACGGGAAGCGTATAGTTCCGCCTTGCCCGCGTCTTCACCTTTCAGCCGAAGCTGCGCGGCATCGAAGCTCCCAAAGGGATTTTTCTCCCGCGCCGCCGCCTCAGCGCGGAGGACGAGGGCCTCCGCAGCCGCCACAGCCGGACTATCGGCGTAGGGAAAGGCCCCGGCAATCCGCTCGGCGGCGTTCTTGTACGCCTCGCGGTAGGCGGCGGAGGCTTCTATGGGGTTCTCTTCCAGGGCCAGGGCCCGGCGGCGCTTCAACACCGAAAGCTGCGCTTCCATCCCCTGGGCGGTTTTTTCAAGGCCGTCCAGGAGGCGGTTCAGCCGGGTAACGGCGGCCTGGTCCCCGCTGAACGGCAGGTCTTTCCGGGCGTCGTCATAGTCCCGGAGCCGCCGGACAAACCGGTCTTCTCTGGGGGTAATAGAGGAAGCAGGAAAAGGCTGCCCGGTGGCAAAGGTGAACACCGCCATGCTCCCCAGGAGCAAACAGGTAAGGCCGAGCCCTGCGGCGCAGGCGGTAAGAATCGCTTTTTGGTAATTCATCATGGACCTGCCTCTGTTTCGAGGGTCTTACGGATGCTGTCCAGGACGCCGTTGACAAAGCGAAAGGAATCATCCGTTCCGAACTCTTTTGATATATCGACGGCCTCATCAATGACGATTGACGGCGGCACATCGTTCTGGTACATCAGCGTATAGGCGCTCATCCGCAGCAGCGCCAGATCAACCCGGTTAATCCGGGAGAACGCCCAATTTTTCAAATGGCGGCGGATCATCGCGTCCACCGCCTTAATGTTTTCTATCGTACCCCGCACGAGAAGCCGGGAGAAATCCGCCGTGCCGCTGTCCAGCCGCGCCAACGCGTCGTCCTCAAGCCAGGAAAAGTCCGGCAGCTCGGCGGGATTCAGCCCCGCGCCCTTACCAGCGGCTTCCCAGGAGTAGAGGGCTTGAAACGCAAAGATACGGCCTTTTCTGCGGGACGCCATTACCAGTTCAGGTGTTCTTTGAATACCTTAAAAGGCTCAGGGCTGACCGCCCGCAGTTCAGCAACCAGTTCCTGCTCCGCACGGGCCGCAGCGGCCATCTGGTTCTCCTGGAGCAGCCCGGAGCGGATATAGCTCCGCACCAGCCGTCCGCTTTCCGGCTGAACCTCGTCGTCAAGGCCCAGGGCCTTAAAGGGGTAGTTATTCGTTACCTTCAGGATGAAGAAGCCCTGCTCGGTTTTGACCATCTTGGAGACCTTGCCCTGCTCCAGGCTGAAAATCGTATCTACCAGGGTCTGGCCGTACATCTGCCGGTTCTGCTGATTCCGCTCAAAAAAGCCGATCCGCGCCTGATACCCCGCATTGGGAGAGCGGGCTTCCTCGACCTTCTGATCGAATCTCGCCGCGCTGGTTCCGATTTCCTGGCTCAGGCGGTTCGCCAGGGCCTCGTTGTTGGGGGGAACGTGGATAATTCCCAGCCTGACCCCCTCGTTTCTGACGAACCGTTCCCGGTTGTTGTTAAAGAACTCGACGATTTCCTTGTCCGTGGGCTCCTTGATGGACTCGATGATGTTCCGCTTCTTTGCCATGAGGTACTTCTGCATCACCAACTGGCGGCGGAGCTGATCCCGGTAGGTCTTCATATCCAGGCCGGTTTCGGCTTTGATAAGACTTTCAAATTCCGCGTCATCCGGCAGGCGGCCGACGCTCTGGCGCAAGCCCTCCCGCATCTGCTGTATCTGCTGGTCAAGTTCGCCCTCGGAGACGATGATCCGGTCGCGGGCCGCGGCCTGGAGTACCAGCCGCTGGTTGATCATCATATCCAGGACCTGGGAACGCTGTTCCGCCGGCATACTCGACCCGGCCTGCTTCTCCAGCAGGGCGACTTCACTTTGGAGCTGTTTGAGATAAACCGGCTCAATCTCGGTAAGCTGGACCTGGGCTACCACCGGGTTCTGAATCACCGTCTCCTGGGGCGCAGCCGGCGGCGGCGCGGATTCCCCGCCCGCAGCGGCGCTCTGGGGCGCTTGCGCTTCACCCTGGGGGGCTGTTGACGCCGACGCTGAACCGCCCGCCCCGAACACCGCCGGGGGAAGCGCAAGAAAACCGAATACCACACACAACGCACTCATAAACCGTTTCATACTTTTCCTTATAGGTGTATAGACTGTCTTCTATACTAACATAAAAAGCCGCAGGGAGCCACATACCCCCGGTACAGGCAGGGGACGGGTGTTTTACGCTAACACCGCCCGTATCCGCCTGATCCCCGCCGATGAAGACTGCTCCTTCTGTATCGTAAAAGTCCCCATGCCGCCGGTGCGCTCCGCATGAGGCCCTCCGCACACCTCCTTGGAGAAGTCCCCAATGGCGTAGACCTTCACCTGGGATTCGTACTTCTCCCCGAAAAGGGCGATGGCCCCCGTAGCTTTGGCCTCCTCCAGGCCCATGACCTCCACCGTAACCGGCAGGTCCCGCTGTATCTGCTCGTTCACCATGCTCTGTACCCGCTGAATTTCCTCCGGGCTCATGGGCGCGTTGTGGGAGAAGTCGAAGCGCATCCGCTCGGCGGTGATGTTGCTCCCCTTCTGCGCCACATGCTCCCCTAGCACGATCCGCAGCGCCTTGTGGAGCAGGTGGGTCGCGGTATGGTACTTCACCGCCATTTCCCCCTGATCTCCCAGACCGCCTTTGAAGACCTGCCCGCTCCCCGCACGGGAAAGTTCCTGGTGCTTCTTGAACGCCTCGTCGAATTCGGCGCGGTTTACGCTCATGCCCCGCTCGGCGGCAAGCTCCTCGGTCAGCTCGATGGGGAAGCCGTAGGTGTCGTAGAGCTTAAAGGCCAAACGCCCGGACATGATCTTCCGGGGATCTTTGAGGAGGTTAGGAAGGAGCTTTTCAAATTCATGCTCCCCTTTCTGGAGGGTCTCGGAGAATTTGTCCCCTTCCTTGTTTAATTCTTCTATTATATAGGCGCGATTTTCCATAAGTTCCGGGTAGGGGCCCTGAAACTGCTCAACAATGGTCTGCGCGGCGGCGGAAAGCCAGCGGCCTTCGATGCCCAGTTTGCGGCCATGCCTGACCGCCCGCCGTATGAGCCGCCGCAGCACATAGCCCGCTCCCACGTTGGAGGGGCTCACCGCTTTGGGGTCTCCCAGGATAAAGACGGCGGAGCGGATATGGTCGCAGATGATCCGCGCGGATTTGTCTTTTTCGGGGTCTTGACCGTAGCGGCAGCCTGCGGCCTGTTCCACCGCGTTCCTGATGGGGAGAAAGACCTCCGTGTCGTACACGGATTTCTGGCCGTTGAGGATCGTAACGGTCCGCTCGATGCCCATGCCGGTGTCAACGCATTTCCGGGCCAGGGGCGTGTAGGAGCCGTCCGCCTGTTTGTTGTACTGCATGAACACGTCGTTCCAGATTTCCAGCCACTTACCGCAGGAACAGCCGGGTTTGCAGTCCGGGCCGCAGGGCGCGTCTCCCACGTAGTAAAACATCTCCGAGTCCGGGCCGCAGGGTCCGGTATTCCCGGCGGGGCCCCACCAGTTATCCGCACGGGGCAGGCAGGCGATACGGTTCGGCGGAATGCCCAAGCGCTTCCAAACCCCGGCGGACTCATCATCCCGTGGTACGTCCCCATCACCTTGAAACACGGTAACGCCGAGTTTCTCCACGGGAATCCCCAGCCATTGGGGGGCGGTCAGGAACTCGAAGCTCATGGCGATGGCTTCTTCCTTAAAGTAGTCCCCCAGGGACCAGTTACCGAGCATTTCGAAGAAGGTGAGGTGGCTGGGGTCGCCCACGCTGTCGATGTCCCCGGTGCGGATGCACTTTTGGTAATCCACCAGGCGTTTGCCTGCGGGATGTTCTTCTCCTAGGAGGTAGGGCACGAGGGGGTGCATCCCCGCGGTGGTAAAGAGCACGGTTGGATCGTTATCCGGGAAGAGGGATTTGCCCTGTATTTGGACGTGGCCCTTTGATTTGAAGAATTCGATGTATTTGGTCCTCAATTCCTGTGCGGTCATGGAGAAATAGTAGGGCAGAGGGCTTTACTCGTCAAGGGCTCAGAGCGCGTGGCCAAGCCCTCCGGGGGGACCGGGGGGTTTGTAACCCCCCGGCGGGGGTGCGGGGGTGGAACCCCCGCTGCGTCCCTCATATTTTCCAGCGCCGCCGGATCATCGATGTCCATAAGCGGCGCGCCATCCTCAAGCTCCACCGGGATAAGCGCCCCGGTGTGGCGGGCCTTGATCCCCCCT
>JAITHH010000153.1 GCA_031280065.1 Treponema sp.
TCACCTTTACAAAAATTCCTTCCAGCGGCATCACGCACGTTCCCGCCTGCTTAAAAATCTCACAGCGCTGATGACACTCCTTCCCGATCTGCGTTACCTCAACCTCGCACTCCCCCAGTTTAAGGCGCGACCCCGCCGGAAGCGAGCGCAATTCAATTCCCCGGGTCGTAATGTTCTCGGCAAACGCGCCCGGCGCGAGATCAGACACGCCCATAGCTTCCATCCTGCCGATGCTTTCCTGCGCTAGAAGACTCACCTGCCGGTGCCAGTCTCCGGCGTGCGCATCCCCCTCAATGCCGCATCTGATTTTAAGCCGGGCGCTCGCAACAGAATATTTGCGCGTTCCGCGCTTTTCGCTTATGTTAATCGATACAATCTCTGCCATGTCAGCCTCCAATGCGGTTCATGCGCCGCTGTGAAATATATCCGCTGTTAAAACAGCTCCCCTGCGGTTTGTTAAAAATCGCCCGCTCGATTACTGAACGCAGAAGTTCATCGTCATTGCGGGAAAGCGCCGGCATTAAATCTGTTTCCATGTCATTGCCAAGACAGGGACGCAGCCTGCCGTCATGCGTTACCCGCACGCGGCTGCACGAGCCGCAAAACGGGCGCGTTACCGGACTGATGAATCCCACCGCGCCCAAAAATCCCGGCGCGGTATATTCAACCGCCGATTGATCCGCGCAGGAGACGGACAGCGGCGAAAGTTCAGGGTGGCGGCGGAGGATCAGGTCATTGGCAGCGCGCAGCTCATCGTTTCTCGCGCCGCCCATCGGCATCAGCTCGATAAAACGCACACACAGGGGCTTTGTCCGGGCAAGCTCGATAAACTCGTCAGCCTCGTTATCGTTCACCCCTTTCATCATCACGCAATTCACCTTGACGGGAAGCAGTCCCGCGTCAAGCGCCGCGTCAATGCCCGCAAGCGCCTGTTCCACATCCCCGCCCCCGGTGATTTCCCGGCAGCGATCACTGCGCAGTGAATCAAGCGAAATGTTTACCCGCATAAGCCCTGCTTTTTTCAAACTCCGTGCGCGCCGCGCAAGCCCATGCCCGTTGGTGGTCATGCAAATGTCGCGCACAGAATCGCTGCTGCTCACCGTCTTCACAATGTCCTCAAGATCGCGCCGCATAAGCGGTTCGCCCCCCGTAAGCCGCACCTTGGTGATTCCCAGCGAAACCATACCGCGCACGATGCGTTCAATGTGCACGGGGGAAAGCCCGCCGGCAGCGTCCGCCGCGCCTTCAGTTCCGGCGGACGCGCCCCGGCAATACACGCAGCGCAGATTGCAGCGGTCCGTGAGCGAAAGCCGCAGGTATTCAATTTTTCTGCCCAGCGCGTCAATCATGGCGTCCCGCGCGCGTAATCCCCGCTTTGTCCGCCGCTTTTTTTGAGCACCAATATCGCGCCGATTTCCATTGCGCGGTCAACCGCCTTGCACATATCGTAAATCGTGAGCGCAGCGACAGCCGCCGCGGTGAGCGCTTCCATTTCTACGCCGGTTTTATACGAACACCGCGCTGACGCTTTGATGTAAAGCTGGTTTTCACCTTGAGGCGTAATCTCGACCCGTGCGGAATCGAGCGGGAGCGGGTGGCACAGCGGGATGAGCGCGCTCGTCTGTTTTGCCGCCATCACGCCCGCGATCCGCGCCGCCGCCAGCACATCTCCCTTGGGAACGCCGCCGGACAGAATAAGTGCGCGTGTTTCGGGACGCATCGTTACGACCGCCTGCGCCTGCGCCTCGCGCCGGGTGATTTCTTTTGCGCCCACGTCAACCATGAGCGCCGCGCCGTCTTTGGTAATATGGGTCAGTGTTTCCATAGTTTCTTTTCCTGTCATATTTGCTGTACATCGCTTTGCGAGGCACATTCGTTTCGTGTTTCCAGGAGCACATCAAGCCCGTGCGCGAGCGCGGGTAATACCGCCGACAGATTTTCTACCGCGCCCTTTTCGCTCCCCGGCAGGTTGACGATGAGCGTCCGCTTTCTGATTCCCGCCGCCGCTCGCGAGAGCATCGCCCGCTTGGTGAGGGCCAGGCTCGCCGTGCGCATGGCTTCGGGGATGCCGGGCGCACGGCGCTCGCACACCGCAAGCGTTGCTTCGGGCGTTACATCACGCGGGGAAAATCCCGTGCCGCCCACGGTGATTACCAGGTTCACCCGCTGAATGTCCGCCGCCGCGGTTAATTCACGCTTGATCGTTTCCAGGTCATCGGGGATGACGGTGATTCCGCCCGCGGAAAACCCCGCGTCTTCCAGCGCCCGCTTGACCGCGGGGCCCGCCGTATCAGCGCGTTCCCCCCGCGCTCCCGTATCGCTGACGGTCAGTACGATTGCCGAGTATTTTTTAACCACGCCTCGCTCCTTGCATACGATTATATGAATTTCTGTATAGGAGCTATTTGACTCCATGAGCCGGCGGAGGTTCCCGGCCCGCGGCGGATTTCGTTATCTTTTCCATACGTCTTTTCCTTCCCGCCGTTTCAGTATCCGGCTTTCGGCGTTCCCAAATCCGGTCAGGGTAATTGTCAGGGAATCGTCCAGTTCCGCCGCCGTAAAGCTATTGTTCTCTGGAAAGGGCCCTTCGATCATCCCTTGCAGGGTTACATAGTGAATTCCCCGCCGGAAACTATAATCCCCCTCGTGGAGGTGGCCTTGAAATACCGCCAGTACCCGGCCGGACGCTTCCAGCGCTTCTACAATTTCCGCCCCGTTGCCCACGCAGTAGTCCCCGATTCCCGGCAGAAAGAAATCCAGCCGCTGGTGAACAAAGACAAGCGCCGGGCAGGGACCGGCCAGCTCTTCCGCCAGCCATTGTACTTCTTCCGGGGGTATGAACGCCAGCTTCCAGTCAGCGTTTCCCCGCTCGCAGGGGCTCCCGTCGGCATTGAAATTCGCGTCCAGCACGATACAGTTGATTCCTTCCGCCAGGAAGGAGTAATAAGTCCGGCCCTCCGCGGCGCCGGGGTTTCCGGTATGCTGTAAGAAATCGGCCTTTGAAATACAATCCGTATCGTGGTTGCCCAGCACGTGGTAGATTGGCCCCCGGAATTTCCGCAGTTCCTCTTCAGCCGCGTCCAGAAAGCGGAGTGTCTCCAGCCGGTCAGGGGGGCTTCCCTGATCCTTCAAGTCTCCCAGCTCGATGATAAAATCAAGCTCCCGGCGGCTGAACTCCTCCAGGGCTTCCCGGATTTTGTCCAGGGATTGATCGTAATAGCGGTTTAACTGTACCGGACGCCGGGCATAGTGAAGGTCAGCAAGAAGCCCGAACCGTATCAAAGGATGCTTTTCTTCCATAATAATTCCAGTGTATCTCCTGATCCTCCCGGCAAGTCCCGATTTATACGGTTGTCAGGCGCGTCCGCAGACGAGCATAAATTTTCAAAGCCCGGCTTAGTCAGCAGTTTCGCATTATTTGCCGCTGTTCATATACAGCCTCAGCATGATGTCCTGATCGTAGTCACCGAAGCCCTTGCCGAAAATGTTAAGCCCGCCGGCGTACTCGGCCTTTTCCGCGATACCAATGCGCACCTTTATCGAATGGTGATCCCCCAGCCGGAGACTGCCGAGCGTTACATTCGATACCTGCCGCCGGTCAATAAAAGCCCCCGTCTCAGTTACTTCCCATGTGGTCAAAAGGCCATACTGGGAGCCTTCGAGTTTCCAGAAAGAGGGCGTGTATTTGCCCCGGCGGTCGCCGAAATCTCCCGGCGAGGTCCATACCCCGATCTCCACCTCGTTGATCCACACGGAAATGTCCGACGGCCATTTCCTGTTCGTGCCCGGCACTTCGGAACACATCTCCATAGACAGCTCCAGCCGTTTGATGGAGCCCTGCCCGGAATGAAGGGTGTTATTCGGGAACTTGTACTCAACATAGCCCCGCTCAAACCAAACCAGCGCGGCTTTGACCCGGTCAGGGGAGAAGAAGGTCCCCGGAACGTCCAAGTAGCCGATGATATTATCCCGGCTGCACAGACCGCAGGGGGCGGAGACCTCGTAGGAGGTAAAGAGACCCACCGGCATCTCTACCTGGATTGATCCCCCGGCCCTGGAGAAGCCGGCGGGGGACGTGAAACTGATAAGGAATTCCTTGTAGCGGGAACCGCATATCTTCTGACCGCCCTTGACCCCGTTTGCGCTGTGGCTGTCGATGAGTCCGGCCTCCTCCAGGATAAGGACGCTGGTCGTGGCGGTGGACTGGGGAATGGCGAGCCTCCGGGCGATTTCGGTAATGTTGAGTTCCTGATTCTGGAGCAGTTCCAATATCCGCACCCTGACTTCGGCAGTCAGGGCTTTAAGCGCTTTTGCGTCCCGTGATGAATCGATGAACAGCGTTTGTTGTTCCCTTTCCCTCATTTTTTCAGTATGGATATGGCGTTATGCTCTGTCAAGTTCCGCTGTTCACTGCCTGTGCGAATCGCGGGTTTGCCCTCTTCCCAGCGGCCCTTCCTTCCGTTAATACCGGCCATTTTCTTGTTAGGCTGCGGTAATTCCGTTCCTTGTTATGGTATTTTCAGCTCCGGCGAGCGCCCCTGAGCGCGGGACAGCCGGTTCCTTTGGCAGTAACTGAAGTACCCCTCGCCGGAGAAGATCAGATGATCGAGGAAATTGATCCCCAGTACGCCCGCCGCCTCTTTCAGCCGGAACGTAATGTCATCGTCTTCGGTGGAGGGCTCAAGCTGCCCGGACGGATGGTTGTGGGCAACGCAAACTGCGCTGGCCCGGTCCAGAATCGGGTCCGCAAACACCTCGCGGGGATGTACGATGGTCCGGTTCACCAAACCGACAGTTACAACCCGCAGCGCCAGCGCCTCATGCGCCC
>JAITHH010000230.1 GCA_031280065.1 Treponema sp.
ATTATATGAAAAAGTCATAGAACGGCATAATCAGCGCGGAGATATGCCTTATTTAAAAAACAAAATACGGTATTATTTTAACAGGCCCTATAAAGTAATTTTCTCGGAGAATATTGCCGCTGAATTAACAAACAGCATACGTGATGAAGAAATAAAAAAAACAGATCTGAGGACCTATGGATATGATATAATACTAGACCGGTAATTGGGGCCGCGCTTTAAGGCAACGCTGATTAAAGCAAACCGAACCACGGAAGACACCTGCCTACCGCAGACAGGCGGAAGCGGCGCGGAAAGGAAGTCCTTTTCCGTGCGGTTTCCGTGTTTTCTGCGGTAAAAAGAACAGTTGCCAGAGGAACCGCTGATTACGCGGATGAAAAGGATGCCGCAGATAAATGGAAACAGCATCAGTGTCGAACCGAAGGTTCGCAATCCGTGTCATCTGCGGTAAAAAAATATGATTCGCTGATTTTGCACGGAAGTCTCTTTAATCTGCGCTTCCCTAATGGCCTTTTGAGGATTTGTCAAGGCAAACGGCCTGCATGAACCGGGGGGACCGGGGGGCGGGGGCCGGAAAACCTGAACATTCTGAGGAAGACGGCGCTGCCGCTGCTACGGGCGGCGCCGAATCCGAGAGAGCAGGGAAAGAAACAGATGAGCGGCCCGAAGAAACGGTTTACCGCCGCTATGAATCCTGATTATATGCTTACCGTTATCTTCGGAATGTAAATGCAGGAGCCCTGGGGGAGGTGGACCGGGAAATTGACCTGTTGGCCTATGATGGGATAATATCTCCTCAGGGGAGGGATTAAGGGTTATGGAAAAGCCGCCGGTCAAGACGAAGGACGAACTGTTAAGGCAGCAGAAGGAGGCGGCGGAACAGCAGCGGCGGGAGGCAAACGCACGGGCTGCCGAAAAGACCGCAAAGAAGGACTATCCAGCCGAAACCTGGCTGGCCGCAGGAACAGTAAAACTTCGCCACATGAATTTACCTAAAAAGCTTGATGGTATCGGTATAGCAAAGTCGAAATTTCCCATGAATAAAAATGATGAAAGAACCTTGCTGAAAGAAGTGAAGCAAGCGATGATTTTAAGAGACAAAGGGGCGTCTGTCTATCTCATTCCTAAACTGAAAGACCACACCGGGGAAAACATTCCCGGCCCTGATGCAATAGCGAATGGGCAGTATATCGAGTTTAAGAGCCTGTTCAAAATCTGGAATTTTGGCGTTGCAAACGCCAAAATTCTACCTTGCAGGCTCAAAAAGAGCCCGAAAATTGTGGATTTATGCGGTCTATTGACCGCATAAATCCACAATTTGAACAGGCTCTAAGACCATCACAGGCGGGATTGACAGGGTTGAGAGACATTTCAGGGATTCACGTAAACAGGGTGAACGGGTGTATATTCGCATAATCAGCGAAAGTATCACCAAAGATGATGTGCTCCGCAAATTAAGGGGGGTTGTCAATGATGAAAAATACACAGGGGGATACAAGGGGAATGTGATATTTACCGTTGGGCAGGGAAAAGATGAGAGGACGTATACTGTCAGGGTAAAGGATTTGAAGCGGTAAAAAATTCGGGGGGTCATTCCGACCCCCCCGCAGGCTCTCGAGGCTATAAGGCCGCCTCGAGAAGTGGCAAGATCCGCTTCCCTATAGGTACGGTCATCCTCCGGTTTCCCAGCTATTATGAATATACAACAGATTTTGGCATCTTGTCAAGAGGCCTACGCAGGGCTCCTGCAGTTACTTTTCAGGAAAAGAGGGTAAGATACGAGCTGTATCCGAGGGAGGGAACGATGGATAGAGTACGGTTACAGGAAAAGCTGGGGAACATACCGGATCCCCGGCGGCCATGGGGGAACTTGCGGCATAAACTGGAAGACATTCTGGTCATCGGGCTGGCAGCGTTACTGTGTAACGGGGAAGACTTCGAGGATATGGAAGCCTTCGGGCTGGAACGGGAGGCGGAACTGAGGAAGTTCCTGGAACTGCCCAGGGGATACCTGATGAGAGCACGTTTTTCCGGGTGTTCCGGCGGGTAAATCCGAGCACCTCTGGCCGGGGGGCCATCGAACCGCAGGTTCGCGCCCTCCCATTCAATCCAGCGCGTCCCTCAAAGCATCCCCCAGCATATTGAAACACAGGGCGCTGACCAGGATAAACGCGCCGGGGAAGACCGCCAGATGCGGCGCACGGCGCAGAAATTCACGGGCGTCCGAAAGCATAGCCCCCCATTCGGGCGCCGGAGGCTGCGCCCCAAGCCCGATAAACGAAAGCCCCGCCCCAGTCAGAATCATCCCCGCCATGGAAAACGCCGTCTGCACAATCACCGGCCCCAGCGCATTCCGAATCACGTGGCGGCTGATGATCCGCCAATGCCCCGCCCCCGCGTCAGCCGCCGCAGCAATGTACTCGTTCTCCACGATAGTCAGCGTTATCGAGCGGACAATCCGGGTAAAGTGCGGAACCTGGGAAACCGTCAGCGCGGCCAGCAGACTGATAAAGCCCGGCCCCAGGGCCGACGCCAGAGCCAGGGACAGGAGCGCCCCGGGCACACAGAGCAGCGCGTCGGTAACGCGCATCGTAACCTCGTCCAGCCGCCCGCCGAAATACCCGGACGCGGAACCGAGCAGCAGCGCGAAGAACATCGAAGCCAGGCTTGGGATGATTCCCAGCGCCAGGGACAGCCGCCCGCCGTGGATGATCCGGGTAAACACATCCCGCCCCAGGGCGTCAGTCCCGAACCAGTGTTCCGGCCCCGGAGGGAGCAGCCTTTTTTCCGGGTGAATTGCCGTTACCCGGCTGGAGGGACTGATCGCCCCGGCAAAAACCGCCGTGAACAGCAGCACCGCAAGCAGCGCCAGGGGGATCATGGTTTGCGGAGCCCCCAAGCGGCGCGCAATGGACGCGCCGCCAAGCCCGCCGGGGGGCGCGGACCTCCCGGACGCCGGCCCCATCACCGCCGCTCCCGCAGACGGGGGTCCAAAAACGCGCAGCAAATATCGGCCAGCAGCATGATCAGACAGAAGAACAGCGACAGAAACACCGTTGACGCCAGCACCACCGGCGTATCCTTGGCGCGGATGGCATTCACCAGATGGGTTCCCAGGCCCGGCATGGCAAACACCGTCTCGGTGATGACCGCCCCGCCCAAGAGATAGCCGAAACGCATGGCCAGCGCGGTGATCACCGGCGGCAGGGCGTTCCTGAACGCATGATGAACCAGCGCCCGCGCCTCCCCCGCGCCCTTGGCCCAGGCCGTTGTAACATAGTCCCGGCTGATGAACTCCAGCGTGATGGAACGGCAGAGCCGCATCACCTCCGCCGCCGAAGGCAGGGCCAGCGCCGCGGACGGCAGAATGTAATGCCGCCACGTCCCCGCCCCGCCCGCGGGGAGCGCCTGGTAATTCAGGGAGAAGACGAGGATGAGGAGCGTTCCCAAGAGGAAGCTGGGAATCGAGGCGAAACCCAGGGCCGCGGCGCCGCTGAGGACATCAAGCGCGGAGCCGCGCCGGGCCGCCTGGAGCAGCCCCAGGGGAACCCCGATGCAGGCGCTCAACAAGACCGCCCAGAACGCCAGCGTCAAAGTATGGGGAAACTTGGCGAGAATGTCCGGGAGCGCCGGGGTCCGCCGGCGGTAGGAATCACCCAAGTCGAAACGGGTGAAGAGGCGGTACACGTAGACGGCGTAGCGGACCGGAAAGGGCCGGTCCAGGGACAGATCGCGGCGCAGTATGGCAAGCTGCGCCTCGCTGGCCCCCTCTCCCAGGATGATCCGGGCCGGGTCGCCGGGGGTCAGCTCCATGACCGCGTAGACCGCGAAGACCGCCGCCAGGATCGTGGGGATAAAGAGCAGGAGCCGCTTAATCAGGTAGGAGATCATGCCCCCGCGCGCCTCCTATTCCCAGGAAACATCCCGCATCAGTATCCCGTTGGGCCCGGAACGCCCGATGCGGAGCGCCTTGTGAGCGGCTCTGATAATGGGGGGATTGGCAAAGACCGCATAGGGCGCGTCTTCCTGCACCCTGTCCGCCAGGCGCTGGTAAATGGCGGCGCGCCGCAGGGGATCGGTCTCGCGGCGGCCCAGGGCGAAGAGCCGGTCTGCCTCGGCGCTGCGGTAGCGGGCTGAATTACCCGCGCCGATAGCCTGCGAGGAGTAGAATGTCGCCAGCATATTCATGTCCGCGATGGTCATGAAGTAGCCCCCCACGGCCATGCTGAATTCCCCCCGGTAGTAGCGGTCGATCCAGGCGTTGAATTCCAGCGTCTCCAGGGAAAGGCCGATGCCGATGGCCGCCATGTCCTGCTGCACCAGTTCCCCGATACGGCTGGTGGCGGCGGTAACGAGCAGGGAAAGCCGCGCGGGGGCTTCCGGGGAGATTCCCGCCTCGCGGGCCAGGGCCTCGGCCCGCTGGGGATCGTAGCCGTACCGGAGGGCGGGCCCGGCAAAGCCGATCATCCAGGGGAAGGGCATCGCGTCCCGCTCAACGGGCCGGCCTTCGTACACCGCGTCCCGGATCGCCTCCCGGTTCAAGGCGTAATTCACCGCTTGGCGGAGCTTGGGCTGGTCAAAGGGGGGCCGCTCGACATTCATCGTGAGGTAATTCACCCGGTTGGAGGGATCGGCCCGGACCGCGATGTCCGCCTGTCCCTCCAGGTTTGCCGCCGCCGCCGCGCCGAGGGACCAGATAAGGTCAACCTCCCCGGATTGCAGGGCCGCGGCGGCGCTAAAGTCGTCGGCAATGACCCGGTAGCGGAGGCGTTTGATTGGCGGCGGCCCCCGGAAGTGGTCTTCAAAGGCTTCCAGGCGGAGTTCCGCGCCGGCGTCCCTCCCGGCATAGCGGTACGCGCCGGTTCCCACGGGCTCCGCGCCGTATGTCCCCGCTGACCGGACGGCTTTTTCATTGTAGACGGCGAACTGATCCCCGGCGAATTCCGCCAGGAACGACGCCATCGGCTCCTTGAGGGTGAGCCGCAGGGTATAGCCGTCAATGAGTTCCATGGCCGCGACCGCGCCGCAGAGCCGGCTGCCGTTGGGGGTGTTTTTCCCGTATTCAACGGTAAAGGCCAGGTCTGATGCTTTGAGTTCCTCGCCGTTGTGAAACCGCACGCCCTTTCTCAAGCGGAAGGTGTAGGTGAGGCCGTCCGGGGAGGCTTCGCAGGCCTCGGCCAGATAGGGGGAGGCGCTGCCCTGTTCATCGAAGGCCAGCAGATTATCGTAGATATTGTTGCCGATTTGCCCTTCCAGCATGGACGCGGAGTAGAGGAGGTCGAAGTTGGAGGGTTCCGAGGGGACGGCGATGGTAAGCTGGTCTGGTTCCTTATCTTTCACGCCGCCGCAGGAAGCGGCGAGCAGGGCTGCTAACACCGAAGCCGCACAAAGGGTACGCATGGGTTTGAGGATAGCAGGAAAGCGGCGGGGATTCCAGCCGCCCGGTGTGTATGGGCGTATGGGGGGACCGGGGGCGCGAACCGAAGGTTCGACGCTGATGTTGTTTCTACTCATCTGTGCCATCCTTTTCATCTGCGTAATCTGCGGTAAAAAAATATGATTCGTTGATTTTGCACGAGAGTCTCTTTAATCAGTGCTTCCCTAAGCCCGGAGCTGACTCGTCTAAGCTCGGAGCTTACCCGTCTATGCTCGGAGCTTACCTGTCTAGGCTCAGAGCTGACCCGTCTAAGCCCGGAGCTTACCTGTCTATACTCCGGGCATACCCGTTGAGGCTCAGAGCTGACTCGTCTAAGCCCGGAGCTTACCCGTCTAGGCTCCGAGCTGACCCGTCTAAGCCCGGAGCTGACCCGTCTATGCTCGGAGCTGACCCGTCTAGGCTCCGAGCTGACCCGTCTAAGCCCGGAGCTGACCCGTCTATGCTCGGAGCTGACCCGTCTATGCTCGGAGCTGACCCGTCTATGCTCGGAGCTTACCCGTTGAGGCTCAGAGCTTACCCGTCTATGCTCGGAGCTTACCTGTCTAGGCTCGGAGCCTACCCGTTGAGGCTC
>JAITHH010000246.1 GCA_031280065.1 Treponema sp.
GCAGGGTCATCCTCCCGGATCGCGCCGCACAATTCCCCCGCCGTCTCCGCCGGCGCCGCGATAAGCAGGCCCCCGGAAGTTTGCGGATCAAAGAGGATTTCCCCCAGTGCCCCGGAAAGCCCCTCCATGCTGATGTTTCCTTCCATATAGTTCCGGTTGCGCTGGGCTGCGGCCACGGCAAAATAGTTCTCCGCAAAACCCAGGGCCCCTGGCAGTAGCGGCAGAGATTCAGCGCCAATCACCAGGGTATGCGCCGTCCCCGCCATCTCCGCCGCGTGTACCGCCAGGCCGAACCCGGTAACATCGGTGCAGGCGTGTACTCCCCGCGCTGCCCGGACCTTTTCCGCGGCCCAGCGGTTCAGCCGTTCCATGGACGCCAGCGCCGCCCGGACTTCACCCTCGCCGGCCTCGCCCGCCCGGTGCGCGGACATGACCAGACCCACCCCCAGGGCCTTGGTCAGAATCAGCGCGTCCCCCGGACGGCAGGTGTTATTCCGCAGAACGCCCCCGGAATCCGCCACGCCCGTTACCGCCAGCCCGTATTTGGGCTCGTGATCGATGATCGAATGGCCCCCGGCAATGACCACATCAGCCTCCAGCGCCTTTTCCGCGCCCCCCGCAAGAATCAGCCGGAGCAGTTCCCGGTCCAGCTTGTCCGGGAAGCAGATCAGGTTCAGCGCGAAGAGGGGCCGCGCACCCATCGCGTAAATGTCGCTGAGGGCGTTGGCCGCGGCTATCTTCCCGAACAGAAAGGGGTCGTCCACCATGGGGGAGAAAAAATCCACCGTGGAAACCAGGGCCCCGCCCCCGCGAAGCCGGTACACCGCGGCGTCATCCCTGCCCTCAAAGCCCAGCAGCAGATCGGGATCGTCCTTTACCCTGATGCCCGCCAGCAGTTCCCCCAGTTCGCCGGGGCCGATTTTCGCCCCGCAGCCGCCGGAGGTGCAGGCCGAAAGCAGGCTCGTCTTCTCAAAGTGATTCACTATTGGTTACTCCCCAAAGTACGCCGCGGGGCAGGAAGCGCAGCAGCGCCTCCAGGACGCCGCCGCCGACTGCCAGGGCCTTGTCCGACACGGTGAAGCAGTGGGCCGCCTCGCAGCGGGGATCGATGTCCCCGGCTTTCATGCCCGCGCACACCGCCGCGCCCGAAGGCAGCAGGCCCCGCAGTACGCCGTCTATCTCCGCGCAGAGCGGAACCGGGCCCGCCGCGCTCCGTACCGCCGCAAGTTCATCGCCCTGGTGTACTGAATCGCCGATGGCGGCCTTGGCCTGGAAAATCCCGTCCGCGCCGCAGCGGAGCAGTCGTTCTCTGGAAAAGCCGCCGATCTCGCCGGGGACGCCGGTGTTGGGAATCGCGCCCCCCTGGGTGATGACCCGCCCCAGGGAATGGCCCCGCATGGTCTCGATTACCGCGTGGCAATCGATCCCCGCGCTGAATCCCGGCCCGACGCCGATCACCAGGGGCGCGTCATCCATGGCGGAACCGGTGTTTTTCTTTGCCATGATCGCGTCCACCAGCACTGGGGGCTTGAGCCGCCGGACAATGGCGGCCTGGGGATCAACCAGCACGGCGATCTGTTTGCTCTCAAGGGCCGCCTGAATTCCGGCTTCGTCCTTGACCAGCGCGGCCCTGACATCCTCTACGATTGCTTCGCCTTCGTACACGGCCCGGGAAAAGGCAACGGTGCGTCTGACCGTGAGCGGCGCGGCAATCTCGGTCATCAGAATATCAAAGCCCGCGTGAAACAGGCGCAGGGCGATGCCGGAGGCCAAATCCCCCGCGCCTTTGATGATGGTCAGCACCGGGGGTCCCTCCGTTCAGCCCGGCGGAGGATCAGCTCGGCGGCGATGCTCACGGCGATCTCTTCCGGCGTTTCAGACCGTATCTTGAGTCCGATGGGGGCGTTCATCCTGCTGAATTCCGCCTCGCTGACCCCTTCCGCCATAAGCCGCCGCCGGACTTCGGCGACTTTGTTTGCGCTGCCGATGACCCCCAAATAGGCCCAGGGCCGGGAAACAAGCTGGCGCAGCACGGCCAGGTCGCGGGCATGGGTGATAATCACGATGTAATCATTGGCGGTGATATGGAGGGTTTCGTCTATCCGCTCAAAATCGCCCAGAACCAGATTGCTGGCGCCGGGAAACAGCCCAGGGTCAAGGAATTCGGCGCGGCTGTCGAATACCGCATACCGGAATCCCGTCGAGGCAAGTACCGGCGCGAGAGCCTGGGCCACGTGGCCCGCGCCAAAGACAAAGACCGTTCCGGCGAAATTCACCGGCTCGCCGTAGATAAGCCGCCCGCCGGTTTCCCGCAGCGCCGCCTTATTCCGGCACAGCGCCGTGAGGGCGGCCTGGTCAAGGTCCATGCCCGTCAAGGGCAGGTCCGGGCCGCAGAGCGCCATGGTCCAGGCGTCAGGCGCGGTCAAATCGATGAGCAGCCAGAGGTCCTCGTCCCTCGATTCCAGCCGGGCGCGGCATTCCCGGAAAAGGGCCGCGGCCTGCTCATCGCCCCCCCGGATGTATTGCAGGTACACGTCCACCTCGCCGCCGCAGAGCATCCCCAGATCTTCCCGGTCATTGGGTCTGAGGGTGTAGGTTTTCCGCAGCGACCGCCCCTGCTCCA
>JAITHH010000280.1 GCA_031280065.1 Treponema sp.
GGCGGACGTTCCTTCATCCATACCCTTCCGGGGGGGAGCCGGATACAGGTACGCGCCGAAGCGGGCCAGGAGGAGTTCAAGATCGTGCTTGCCAGGGAGCGGGACGGGGCGTTTCCCGGCTGGGCCCAGGGAAGCTGGGTACTCTACCGCGCCATGGAGGACGGCGCCCTGCTGCGGATACGGTATTTTCCCCGGAGCGACCGGAATACCTACGTGCAGTTCCGTCCCTTCGACAGCGGTAAGAGCCAACTGGACGTGATGCTGTACGACGCCTATATTGCGCGGTCTGTGCCGGTTCCTCTCGCCTTTGAGCGGCTTTTGACGGTTCCGGTGGAAGAGGCGCTTCGTTTGGCCGGGGCGCTGTTCCCCCGCCGCTACTTTGATCCCCGGCCCGATGACTACCGCGAGGTGTGGCGTTTTGCCTCGGCGGTACGGGAGGCGCTGCCGGAACTGAACTTCCGGGATGACGGGGCGATTGACGAGGAAGGCCGCTATGTATTCATCAATGATGGAAGCCTCCAGGAAGGGACGCCGGGACTGAACTGTTCGGGCTTTGCCAAGTGGCTGGTGGACGGCCTGCTAAGGCCGGTAACGGGGAAGCTCCTGCCGATTGACGCGCTCAAGGCGGCTTTTGGGGAGCGCGGTTCATCGTTTACCGATGCGTATGAACGGGCGCGGGACCCTTTCTTCGGGCTGGACTGGACGCGGAATCTTGCTTCACAGGCGAATGCGGCGCTGCGGTCGCCGGTTTTCGGGGAGCTGCGGGAGATTGAGGTGCAGGAAGCCCGGTTTGCGTCAGTGGTGGCGCGGAGCCGCGAGGGGGCCGTTATCCGGTCCTATCCGGGGTTTCTTTCCCAGGCGGGGTTTGGGGCTGAGGGGCTCCAGCCGCTGCTGTATACCTTGGCGGTTGACGAGCCGGGGAGGATATATCTGGCGTCTGTGAACACGGAGCTGGCCCCCCGTCCTTTGATGCGGCAGCATTTTCACGTGGCGGCGCTGGTTCCCTTTTTTGACGAGCGGGGCGATTTTAAGGTGCTGGTATTCGAGAGCGCGGAGGAGACCTCGTTTGCGCGGTTCAACTCCCGTTATCCGGGCCACTACATCAACCTTGTGCGCATCCCGGTAACCGCCCCCTGGTCCTTTTAACCGGGGGGGCGTTGCGGGGGTAGCGCCTCATTGTAAAAAAACGCTTCTTCTTATAACATAGGGGACGATACAATCTGATTTGGGAGGCGCGCGTGGGAGGCAGCGCTTGGGGGGGCAGCGCCCCCGAAGGCATCGCGTTTGATCTTGATGGTACTCTGTACCCGAACTACCGGTTTTATGCCCGGATAATCCCCTTTGTTTTCAAGCATTACCGGCTGGTAAACGCGATGGGCAAGGCCCGTACCGCGATGCGCCGCGGGCCGCCGCCTGATGGATACGAGGATCGCTGTTTTTACGGCGAACAGGCCCGGCTGATGGCGGCGGCTCTGGGGGAATCCCCCGAAGCGGTCAAGCAGAAGACCGAAGCGCTCATCTACCGAGGCTGGGAGCCGCTGTTCAAGCGGATCAAACCCTACCGGCATCTGCGGCAGACCCTGGAACAACTGCGGGGCGCGGGGTTCAAGCTGGGGCTGCTGTCGGACTTTCCCCCGGAGAACAAGCTGGCCCACATGGAACTCGACGGGTTCTGGGACGCTTTGCTCTGTTCAGAGGTCTTGGGCAGGCTAAAGCCGGACCCGCTTCCCTTCCGCAGGCTGGCGGAACGTTTGGGACTGCCCCCGGCGCGGATTCTCTATGTGGGGAACAGCGTCCCTTATGACATCAAAGGGGCGAAACAGGCCGGCATGAAGGCCGCCCTGATCCGGCCCGCCTGGATGCCGGGACACGCGGGCGGGGCCGATCTGGTGTTTTCCAGTTACCGCCGGTTCTCCGCGTATATGGCGGAAGGAGCGCGGCAGTAATGGGCTTTTTCAATATCGGCAACCTGTTAACCCTGGGCATCATGCTGCTGTCATTCATCCTTTACCACCAGATCAACCGGCGCAACCGTTCCATGAAAAAACTGCAAGAGTACGCCAAACGGCTCAAGGACGATTTCACCGCCTGGGTGGATCAGAAGGAAGGGGCGGTGCGGGACTTCGGCGTGTCCCTGGACGTTCAGCGGAAATCCGCCAAGGAGCTGCTCAAGCGCCTCACCCTGACCAACGACGAGATGACTTCCCGCGCCGATGCGGTGGCCAAGCTGGACGAGCGGCTCAAAGCGTACGACGCCTCCCTGGGACAGTTGGACATAATGGCCGACCGGGTGATGGAAAACCTCAACCGGCTGAAGACCGAGGGGCCGTTTGTGGAGCATGCGGCAAAACGGGTTGGCGCGGCGGAAGAGAAGCTGAAAGGGCTGGAGCAGGAGATCGCCGGTATTGCGCGCCGTTTTGAGCAGGAGAACGCCCAGGCGCTGGAGAAGGCGGGGCGGGAACTCTTGACTCCCCTGCGCGCGTCCCTGGCCGAGATAGCGGAGAACGTGGAAATTCTGGGCCGTAAGGCCGGCGAACACCGGGCCGAGGTGGACGCGGCGGAGCGCTACCGGGAGTCCATGCTGGCCAAGGACCTGGAGGTCATCAGCCGGAGCCTAAAAACCGCGCTGGAAGAGGCCGGTTCCCGCGCCGATAAGCTGGAAGAGTCCACCCTGATCAAGCTGCGGGATCAGGCGGTGGAGCGGCTGCACCGTTTCCAGGACACGGTAGAAGACAAGCTCAAGCACTACCAGGACACGGCCAAGTCCCGGGTGGCGGAGATTCAGGGGCTCCTGCGGGCGGTCAAGGACGAGTGGCGC
>JAITHH010000288.1 GCA_031280065.1 Treponema sp.
CCCCCGGATTTTGTGAAACTCGCGGACGCCTACGGGTTCCCCGGTTATCGCGCCCAGGATGAGGCGGCGTTTCTGCGGGCCCTGGACGCGGCGCTGGGGGATGTGGCCGCGGGGAAAACGGCGATCATCGACGCCTGTATTGACCAGGACGAGCGGGTGCTGCCCATGGTGCCCAGCGGCGAGCCGATTGACGCGCAGATATTATAGCGGGGGGTCCCGGGGGGCGCGAACCTGCGGTTCGATGGCCCTCCGGCCAGGGGCGCGGGGGTGGAACCCCCGCAGCAGATAGGGAGGATACATGATAACTAAAGAAAACGGCGCGTACTGGATAGCAAAGCTGGGCTTGCGCTCCCACGGGGAAGGGGGCTGGTACCGGGAGGTCTGGACCGCAGACCTGGAGATTCCCGCGTCGGCGCTGCCCCCGGAATATGGGGGCAGCCGCTCCTCGTGCAGCCTGATCTACTACCTCTTGCAAGCGGGGGAGGTTTCCCACTGGCACAAGCTGCGCTCCCCGGAGATATGGGTGTGGCACTGCGGCGGCCTTTTGGAGCAGACCTTGGGCGGCGGCGGTCCGGCCCCCGCCGCAGGCGCAGTCCGGCTCTTGGGGCCCGGCCCGGAAGAAGGCGCATCCTTCCAATCGGTGATCCCCGCAGGCGAGTGGCAGACCACCCGGCTGCGGGCCGGGGACTTCGCCCTGGTTTCCTGCGTCGTTTCGCCGGCATTCCGCCCGGAGGACTTTTCCCTGCTCGATGTTTCATAGGCCCCCCGCTTATTGCGGGCCCTGCTTCTATTGACTATCATATATATCAAAAGGAGCAGTATATGGCGGATAGCGGACGGAAATACCAGTTTTCCTGGGAAACGGCCATCGGGGCGGATATGCGGACAGCCCGGCCCGGCCTGGGGCCCCTGACCAGGGTCGAGATATACCGCTTGTTTCAATTCACCCTGAGGGATGTCTTGGAACAGCGCTATGGGACTGGTATGACGGACGCCCTCTTCAAGGAGGCCGGGATCATGGCGGGCCGCGCCTTCTTTGAGCGCTTCCTCAAAGACGCCCAGGACATACCCGCCCTGGTGAATAAACTCCAGCAGGCGTTTCGGGAGTACGGCGTGGGCATCTTCCGGGTGGAAGAGGCCTCCGGCGACGGGCAGCGCTTTGTCTTTACCGTGGACGAGGACTTGGACTGTTCCGGCCTGCCCGACACGGAGGACGTGATCTGCGTGTACGACGAGGGATTCATCCAGGGAGTGCTGGAGTCCTTCAGCGGTAAGGGCTTTGACGTGCGGGAGGTGGATTGCTGGTGTACCGGTTCCCGTACATGCAGGTTCGAGGCCAAGACCCGGCCAGCGGCGCTGTAGTACGGGTGGATTATGGAGGAGCGGGAACTTCGCGGGCTGGAGCATATCAGGAAAATCCTCAAAGAACCGGCGGTCCCGGAACTGGACGAAGACCTGGCGCAGATCCCCGCGATGCGGGAGATTCACCAGGAGCTTACGGCGGTCAGAGCGGCGCTCGCCTCCTTCTCTAACGGGGATATTTCGCCCATGATCCGGGTCCGGGGGATTCTTCCCGGCTGCCTCAAATCCCTGCAAGCCCGCCTGCGGCACCTGATATGGCAGGTGCAGATGGTCGAACAGGGGGATTTTTCCCAGCAGGCCGAGTTTCTGGGGGAGTTCTCCGCCGCCTTTAACCACATGGTCAGGCAGATGGACTCCACCATCACCGAACTCAAGCGGCGGGAAGCGGCCCTGACCGCCCAGGCGGAGAGCCTTCAAAACGAAGTTTCCCAGCGGAATTCCGCCGTGGCAAACCTCCAGGCAAGCGAATCCCGGCTCAAATACCTTGCCAGCCACGATCCCCTTACCGGCGCGCTGAACCGCAGCTCCTTTATGGAGCGGGCCGCCGCCGAACTTCAGCTTGCCCAAAGCAGGAACATCCCCTGCTGCCTGTCCATCATCGACATCGATCACTTCAAGCGCTTTAACGATACCTTCGGCCATGTCGCGGGGGATGAGGCCCTGCGGCACACCGTGCGGGTCATCTGCGCGGCGCTGCGGAAGAACGATTTTATGGGCCGCTACGGCGGAGAGGAATTCGTCCTCCTGTTCAAAGGCGCGGATAAGGTTACGGGCCTCCATATCGCCGAGCGGGTCCGCTCGTCTCTGGAATCGAGCCCGGTGGTTATCGACGCGGGGAATCAGCCCATTACCGCCAGTTTCGGCGTTACCCTCGCGGACAAATCCGCGGCGGATCAGGCCGCGCTTGCGCGGGGGGATTTCATCCAGGAGCTCATCAGCCGTGCGGACATGGCGCTGTACCAGGCCAAGGAAACGGGCCGGAACCGGGTGGTCTTCTATGAACATCAGGGGACATCCTAAAGGAGGCGTCATGCTGTGGGTTATCGGCGTACTCTTGCTCGCCGCGCTGGGCGTCAGGCTCGCGGCGCCCCGTTACTTCTACCGGCTGATTTTTACGCGGAAAGCGCCCCTGCCCGGTACGCCGGCGTTTATGCGGGAAGAAGCCCGGCGGAAGAGCGGGGAAACCCGTGCGTGGATCGATGAACAGGCCGCGGAACGGGCGGTCATTGTGTCCCATGACGGCCTTACCCTGGAGGGGATATTTGTGCCGGCCCCCGCACTGCCCGGCCTTTCGGGGACGCGCAGACGCGGGGGGGCGGTCAGCGCCGATACGGTGATTTTAGCCCACGGCTATACCGGCGACGCACGGCAGCTTGGCGGCATTGCCCAGGGCTTTTACGAGCAGTACGGCTGGAATGTCCTCCTCCCCCATGCCCGCGGGCACGGCGCTTCGCAGGGGGCGTATATCGGCTTTGGCTGGCATGACCGTCTGGACTATCTGCGCTGGATAGACTGGGTTCTCCGGCGGACTGCTCCCCAAGGCGGCGCGGGCGCGGGACGCGGAGAAGCCGCGCCGCAGCCGGTCCGCATCGTGCTCTTCGGCATCTCGATGGGCGCGGCCACCGTGCTGATGACCGGCGGCGAGGAGGCGCTGCCCCCGGAGGTGCAGGCGATCATCGGGGACTGCGGCTATACTTCGGCGGAGGATGAACTGCGCTATCAGGCGGCCCGGCGCTTCCATATCAAAAAGGCGGACTGGCTGATCAAGGCCGTGTCCCGCCAGACCCAAAAGTACGCGGGCTTTGCGCTGGAGGAAGTTTCAGCGCTGAACCAGGTTAAGAAGATACGGGTTCCAACCCTCTTCATCCACGGGGACGCCGATACTTTTGTTCCCTATTCCATGGTTCACGCGCTGTACGGGGCGTGTTCCGCGCCCAGGGAGCTTTATACGGTCAAGGGCGCGGGGCATGGTCTGGCGTATGAAGCGGACAGGGCGGAATATGAACGGCGGATAACGGTGTTTTTGCAAAACTATATGCCCGGAGGCGTCCCGTGAAGGCGGAAATATTTACTTTTTGCGATTTTGCCCAGGAGAACAGCGGCAAGCTGACCCTGGTGGGAACCTTCGACACGATTATCTCCCGGAATTTCCCCTGCGTTCATCCGCAGCTTTCGGTGGTGATCCGGCTGCGCTTTGATATGTGGGAATTTGCGAACCACCATTTCAGGATAGAGACGAGGGATGTGGACGGCGATCTGTGCATGGAGACCATCAGCGGCAGCATTGAGGTTGCGGGCGCGGGCAACGCCACCGCCGTCTCTCACCTGGTGTTCAGCATCACGAACCTGCGCTTTAGAACGAGCGGGGTGGTGAACTTTGTGCTGTACGTGGACGACCGGGAGCTGAGTTCCGTTCCCCTCTACGTCCGTAAGCGGTGATAGCGCTGAGGGGGCTATGCGGCACGGCGCAGCGTCCAGCCCCGCAG
>JAITHH010000291.1 GCA_031280065.1 Treponema sp.
GAACTTCATTCAGATTCAAACCCGTCAAACCAAATCGGGCGGGCGGGGCGCGGTAACCGTCAGCGTGAGCGCCGTGCCGGGCTTGCGCGATTGGGTTCTGTACTCCCGGTAGCCTCCCCCCTCCCTCCATCCCACGCCAGAAAATAAAATGGGCCGGCTTACCGCCGGCCCTGCCTTTGAGGCATGCCGGATATATAGTGATTTGGGAGGGGAACTATATACCCGACATTATATATATCGGAGCGTTGTTTGGAATTCTTTACAGAATTCTCGCGGTTTGGCTTAAAAAGAGCGCCCCCGCTCCCTACTCGCTTTCGGTGATCTGGGCATCCACCGACAGGGCGGCCCGGTAGGTCTTCCCCTTCTGCGCGGAAAGGGATTTGACCACCGCATAGTCGCCCACCTGAAAGCGGACCTCGTGGGGCCCCGCCTCCACCGCCAAAGGCGGGGGATTGGTTCCCAGGGGCTGACCGTCAAAAAAAACCTGGGCGTTCTCCGGGGCCTCGAAGATCACCAGCGGCGTGGGGTCCTGGAGGCTGACTATCAGTTCAAGCACTTTGCCCCGCTCCACCAGAAAACGCCGGCTCTCGTTCCGGTAGTCGTCCGAGAGGACCACCAGATGATGCTCCCCTTCCCGCAGCAGCCGTTCTTCAGCGGGCCGCTCAATCACCTCATCGTCAATCAGGACGGTGAAAGGCCGGTCGGGGAGGTTGCCGGGGTAACGGTGGAGGATACGCACCGCCCCCTCGCCGCTCAAGATCGGCTTGACGGTCAGGGTAAAACGCATGGCCTCGATTTCCTCGCTGAGGCCCTTAATCACCGGCATCACCCGGAACAGGAGGGGGAACGACTCCGGGGGAATGACTCCCGCGGGAACCGTTACATAGGGCGTGGTCCGCAGGCCGTGTTTCGCCCGCAGGGGAATCTGGTAGACGGTGATGATCTTATTGGGCACCGGCTCCAGGCTGATCTGCCGGGCGTCAATATCCGCGGTTCCCGCGCCGGGAATATGGCTGAGGTCCCCGTACAGCACGATGGCCAGGCTCCCCCGGTGGGCAAAGTAGGTCTGGGGCACGGCGAATTCCAGTTCCACGCCCCGGAAGAACCGTACCTCCTGCCCCAGCCGGATTAGGGCGGAATCGGCGTACGAGAGGGATAGGGACGTACCGGCGGGGTTTTGCAGGGAAACTTCCGCGGAACCGGAAACGATCACCCGGATCGGCTCCGCCCCCAGGGAGAGGGGGAAGCAGAGGAGGAATAACCCTATCCCGCAGACGCTCCCGCCGCGTTTCATCGTCCGCCGCCTTCTTGAAACAAATACCGGCCCGGATCTTGGGCCTTTCCATGCCGCCGTAGTTCAAAATGAAGATGAGGACCCGTTGACTGCCCGGTTGATCCGACCCTGCCTATAATCGTACTGGATTCAACTTGACCGTGCAAGACTGTGTTGATCTGGGCAAGGTGTCCGTAGAGGCTGGCCCACTCGCCGTCGTGCCTGATGACGATGTACTTGCCATAGACCGGGTCCTCCCCCTGCTCGGCCACCGAGCCGGCCTTTGCGGGGTAAACCTCCGTGCCCATCGGGGCCGCCAGATCGAGTCCCTGGTGAAAACGCGGCCTGCCCGTAACGGGATTCACCCGTGGCCCGAAGGCGCTGGTCAGCCGGTAGGTCTTGAGGGGGACGCGGAAGGGGAAGCGGAAATCAGGGACCAGGAAGAACGTCCGCTCCGTGGGGCTGAAGTCCGCGCCGGGGAAGAAGCGGAAGCGTTCCGCCGCGTCCCCCCGCCGCAGGGTGATGGGAATTCCGCCTTCCCACGCGGCATCCAAGAGCATTTCCAGGTCGCTGCGGGGGTTTTCCGGGATGAATATCCCCTGCACGGTGGGGAGCAGCAGGGTACCGGTATCTTTGAGCGCAACCGGAGCGGACAGGCGGTTGAGGGTGGCTACGGCCGCGATATGCACTAAACAGCGGGACGCTAAATCGAAGAGATCGCGATCCTTGAAGAGCGCATCCTCTGCGGGAACATAGGAATAGATCGCCAGTCCGTCTGCTTCAGCGGCGCCCTCCTCCCCGGCAGGCCGCAGGCGGGCAAGGTCTACCTCGCCGCGATACTGCTTGAAGGCCGGATCCCCGTTGTTCATCCGGCTGATACGGGGGTAGGCCGCCGCAGGCGCGTCCTGGGCGCAGAGCGGGAAGCCGGCAAGGAGGACGAAGACAAAAAAAGGCAAGGGCGGACCCTTGCCTTTACGTTGAGTCCCGCTCCCCTTATGCTTCGGAGATAGCATCAGCGGGGCAGGCTCCGGCACAGACGCCGCAATTCTGACACTTGGCGGGGTCAATCCAGCGGCTATTGCCTTTCTCGGAAATCGCCGTCACAGGACATTCGCTGTCACACGAACCGCAATTTATACACGCGTCACTGATCTTGTAAGCCATAATTTACCTCTCAAAATAAAGATGTTTCTATGATAGTACATCAGACCGGATAAATCAACCGCGGGCGGCTAGCAATGGAACCTCCGCCATAACTCTCCTATAATAAAATACCCCGCCGCAGAGCAGCGGGGTATTTTAAGATTTTTGTTTGAAATTCAGTCGAACAATGCAGGCTGATTATCATTTCCTATCTTTTGCAGCCGTTTGCGGTGTTCTTCTGTTCCCTGAGATCTTACGCAGTTCGTTATCACCTGTTCGTTGCCATGCTTACTTACCGTACTCACAAAATGTCCGTCTGTCCGGAATTCTCCTCCCCATAATTGTTTCTTTACTTCGGAATGCTTTTCGAATGTTTTCTTTGCTATTAGACTTGTTTAATAACCTCAAGATGCTATAATAATTGCATGGGAAGAAGGAAAAAGGCGGCGGAAGCCAAAGCGGTTCTTTTTAAACGGCTGTACGGGGTAAAACCCGGTACATTTGAAAAAATGCGGTCTATTCTCCAAAGGGAATACGAAGCTTTACACCGGAACGGCGGCAAACCGCCAAAACTAACGGTTGAAAACAAACTGTATGTTACCCTGAAATATTTGAGGGAGTACCGGACCATGGACAGTATCGCGGCGGAATACCAAGTCTGCAAGGGTACGGTTTGTCTGTCCATCCAACGGGTGGAAGACACCCTGAAGGAAGACGGTACATTCGCCCTGCCCGGGAAAAAGAAACTGAAGAGAAAATCGGAC
>JAITHH010000309.1 GCA_031280065.1 Treponema sp.
AAGAAGGGCGGGGACCCAATCAGTCTGGATATGTCGGCCATGGACGAGTACCTCACCGGGTTTCAATTTGAGGGCATCGAGGCGTATCTGTACATGGACGGCCCGGATATGTTTAACAAACTTAATCCCACAATAGACATGAAAGTGACTTACGATAATACGAGCAAGGTTCTTTGCCCGAACGAAGACGAGGACGGAAAGGTAACGTTTCACCCAATTCCAGACCTGGACCCCCATGACAGAGGCAAGTACGAAGGGACGCCCTTAAAGGACGGGGAACACGGGATAGAGCTTGATCTGGCGGATGTGATAAACGATCGCCCGAAGGAGATGGCGTTTGAATACACAATTACCCCAAGAGATGAAAATGGAGTTGAGAATTTTGTCATATACCCCGAAATGCTGGAATCCGATTCCGACGAGCCCGTGAAAAAACTCAGCGCCATGCTCTTTATCGTGCTGCCCCTCAAACTCAGAGCCGGAGATGGCGGCGGGAGTATTCCCCTGCCCGAAATGTTCAGTGAGGGGTCGGACATCTTTGGCAGGAGCGGTAGCGGGGACAGCATCGCCGATATGATCAAGTCCGCCGCCTTAAACATCGAAATGAGCGGAGCCCTCGCGTCTGCTGGACAGGATGGGGGTATGTTAACGATTGTTAACCAGGCGAATCCAAGCCAGGAGCCGCTGGTGGAACTCCCCTTGGACAAGAAAAATCTCAATGTGAACCTGGGACCCCCGAAGCTGGCTATTATCAACGCCGCCGTTCCCTATACGCCGGAAATAAAACTGGCCTTTCTCCCAGGTTCGGTGCTGGAGCTTCCACGGGGCTTTGGGCTGCTGAAAATCGGTTTTTCCGCCGATCTGAATTACCGCATCGATCTATAGGCAGGCGTGATGAAACAAGCAATTGCCCTCAGCCTCCTGCTCCTCTGGACTGCGGTCTGGGCGGCGGCTGACGACCTTCCCCCGGCAGATGAGCCGCCGGTGATTGGTGAATCAGCGGCAGGTGATGCAACGCCCCCGGCGGATGAACAGCCGCCGGCAGTTGCCGCCGAACCCGCGGCAGTTGCTGAAACGCCTGCGGCGGCGGCTGGCAAAAAAACGGCTTCCAAAGGCTTAAAGGACCGCACCGTTGAATTCGGCGTGCTCGTTGACGTGGGCGCGGCGAACAACTTTGTTTCGGCCAACGATTTCTTCCGGGAAACCGCCGTCATCAACCTGAACCGCCTGGGAGACGCGCTCAAGCTGGACGTGAACGCGAACATTACCCCGTTCTTCTTTAACTTCAACTGGAAAGACCGCTGGGGTTTCGGCCTGTTTGTGAACGCCGAGGCTGCCGGACATATCAGCCTTTCGGGGAACCTGCTCCGTTTCAATCACGCCATTAAAGATCACTTTGGGGCGGGGAGCGCGGTGTTTGCCGAAGGGGGCGTGTGGGCGGCATTCCCGGTCAAGAACTTCAAGATACGCCTGCGGCCCGCGTACTTCATGCCCGTCATCTACCTGGAGCCGGATATTTCGTACACCCATATCACCCGCAATGGCGGGTATATCCAGGCGCAGGTCATCTATGACATCAAGGTCTACGCGGCCCACCCGCTCGAAGCGCTCCTTGGAGAAGACGGCGCTGGTTTTGACATGGCGGCCTTTTCCCTGGACTCGATCAGCGGCGCGGGGGGCGTGGACTTGGGGCTGGGGCTTGATTACATCATATCCCCGGACCTGACCCTGGGCGTTGACTTTACCCACGTGCCCCTGGTTCCGGCGCGGCTCAAGGACTATATGCGCCTGCAAGGGGACGCGGGGATAAATACGGACGACCTGCTTGGCGGCATGGACGGCGGCGGCATTGATTCGCTGATCACCCTGCCGGAGATGAATCCCGTCTACGGCGCGGACAGCAAGGAGGTGCTGCGGCCCTTCAAGGCGAATTTCTTCCTGGAGTTCCGCCCGGAAGGTACGCGGAGTATCGCTTTGATTCCCTCGCTGGGGTTCGCCATCAACCCGCTCTTTGTGGGGCCGTTCTCGCTGGAGGGCGGGCTCCGGGTGCGGGGCAGCCTGGCGAATATCCTCAATACGGCCATTGGGGTGCATTACACGGACCGTTTATGGAAGAACAGCCTTGACCTGGCGTTCAACCTGCGGGTTTTTGAACTCGGTATTGGCTTGTCCCTGCAATCCCAGGACTTTATCAAAAGCTGGGCGGCGGCGGGCCTTGGCGTAAGCCTCGGTCTGAAATTCGGCTGGTAGCGGGTGAAAAAGCGCTTTGCCGCGGCGCCGGCGCTGATTGCGGTTTTCCTGACGTGGAACCTTGCGCGTCTTGGCGCGGAGGAACATTCGCTGCGTTTAGGCGTGGGGGTTGAGGGTAATCTGAATACCGATTACGGGCTTGCTTTGGGACGCTCTATAATGGTAGATTTTCGTTACTTCAAGCGGATTGTGCCCGGGGCGGCGGTATTCATCAGCGATGATTTTAGGCTGTTTACGGCGGTGGAGCCGGAGTTATTTGCCCGCTGGTATGCGCTGCCCTTTGGGTTTAAGAACGGCGGTTTGTTTGTCCAGGCGGACGCGGGGGTAAGTTTTACGGTGGAGCGGGGCGGGGCGTTTAGGCCGCGTTTTTTGGGGGGACTGACGGGCGGATTCCGTCTTCCGTTTTTGGGGGAAGATTACTATGTGGAGCCGTATGTTAGGACGGGCTACCCGTTTATTGGGGCATTTGGAATCAGGCTTGGCTGCCGCTTTTAACCGGGCGGGTGCGCCCATTACAAACAACGCGCCTGGCCAGTGGGGGGCGCGGGGGGCCATCGAACCGTGGGTTCGCGCCCCCCGCATTCTTTTGAGTGCGTTGATTCTTCTTCAATCCTGTAACCCGCTCTTTACCCCCACCGAAGAGACCCCCCCAGGGCCCCGCCTGGAATCAATCGCCATTACCCGCCCGCCCGCAAAAACCGGGTACGAATGGGGCGAAGCGCTCAGTCTCGACGGCATCGAAATCACCGGCTCCTACGTTGACGGCAGTACCCAGATCATCCAAGCCGCCGGTAACGCCGAAATCTCCGGGTATAACCCCTATGCCGAAGGCCCCCAGGAAATCCGCGTTACTGTCCAGGGGAAAACCGCGTCCTTCCCGGTTTCCGTGCGCATCAGCATCTCCTCTGATGTCCTTTACCTGCGGACCGGCTCCGAATGGGTACTCCGCACACCCCAGCCTGCGGAATGGGACATAAGCGCTTCCGGGCCGAACGGGAATATCGATATTGAACGGAATATAGGCGCGGACGGCAAAATGTGTACTATTACACTCCCCGCTGAACCGGGGAAATACCAGATCAAAGCCTCGGTAGCCATCAACGGAACCGTTTACCAGCGGCTTTATACCGTCGAATTGGAGAGATGAGCGTGAAGATAAAGACAAAGATGCTGTTGGTAGTCCTGCCCTTGCTTATCGCGTCCGTGGTGCTGGTGGGCGTTTCGTCCTACTTCCTGTCCACCTCCGCCATTAACCGCGTGGCCGTGGATTCTCTGACCTTCCGTTCAAAGCAGTTGGTGAATTACGCCGATAAC
>JAITHH010000321.1 GCA_031280065.1 Treponema sp.
CCATGCCTTGTTTACCCCGTAAACGCTACAAACCAGCTCTACGACCCGCTCATTGACCTCGTTTCTATGGGTTTCAATGTCCCCATAATAGCCGCCGCTTTTGAGGAAAATGCCTTTAGGGAAAGCCCGTTGAGAGAGCTGGAGCGCAAGCCTGACCTGTTTGAGCCTGTCGTTAATAGAGTAGTCCACAGTTCTATAATAGTATATGAAGCCCGGTAAAGGCAAGGGGGAAAACCCTATAAAAGAGCTGATTTTTTTCAAAAAGAGCTTGATTATTCTATAATAGTATTATAATATGCTCTATATAAGTATTTAACGAGGGAGGATTGTTTAATGGAGACGGACAAGGAAATGGAGGTTTTAAGAGCGGAATTTTCCGGCCTGAATGAAGTAAACAAAGGAAAAGCAATCGATATGATGAAGTTTCTGGTCCTTACCCAGAATACTATTATCCCCGGTTTTTTAAGAGAAAAAGGGCTTGGCGATACGTCTCCGCAGACTCAAGGGGAGATCAAACCTTGTGGGGAACTGCCGGTTTTTCCGGCTTGGTATTGAGATAGAGGCGGACTGTTTGTGCTGCCCGCCCTATTTAACAGAGGAGTTTTATCGTGAACAAGACAGATGAAGCAGAGGCGGCAGAGAAAAAGCGGCTTAAAGGGATATGGTGGAGCAAAAAGGTTGATAACAAAAAGGATCCTATGGAGCTATTCGAGAAATTTTATGCGTGGTATACCATGCAGGAGAAAAAATGCTGCTACTGCGGCATAACCGAAAGGGAACTACAGGAACTCATTGACAGCGGACGTATAACATCAAAACGGCTCCCAACAAGAGGCAGACATCTTGAGATTGAACGAAAGAGTCCAGATATAGGTTACGATAATTTCGATAACCTATCGCTTGCCTGTTACTGGTGCAACAACGCCAAAACAGACACGTTTACGGCGGCTGAATTCAAACAGGTTGGGGAGGTTTTTAGCCGGATTTGGCAAAACCGCCGCAATAGCAAACCAATGAGCAAGGAGTGTTAATTATGGCTTTTTGTGTAAACTGTGGAAACAAAATGGGAGAAGGCGCAAAATTTTGCGCGTCCTGCGGGACTCGGGCGGCAGAGGCAGCAGGAGCGGGGAGTAACAATATGTCCCCCGGAAAGGCTGTAGATGAGGATGCGAAGAAACTTTTTGAAGAGGGCATCGAATATTTAGATCAGAGGGATGCTCCCAAGGCTATTGAGTGTTTTGACGCGGTCATTAAACTTAATCCAACCTATCCCTATGTTTGGACCTGGCGCGGCATGGCGTATATGGACGATGACCGTTGTGAGACTTACGCCGAAGCCTTGTCCGACTTGAACCGCGCCATTGAAATTGATAATAGCGACGGTAACGCCTACGGAAACCGCGCTTTCGTAAATTGGCGCTACGGCAGGAAAGATGAGGCGCTGAAGGATTTAGAGGCCTCGATTCATCTTAACGGTTGTTGTTTTCCGGCTGCGGAACTTATGTTAGAGGACAGAGTTGAACTGCCGGACCATATTATCCAGCTTCTCAAAGAAGAAGGATACATTAATGATGACGATGAAGATGATAGCGAGAGTGACGGAAAACAACGAATCGAAACAGTGCAAGACCGGCAAAAACAGATTAAGTTGTATGACAACAAAAAGCGGGAGGCGCTTATGAAACAATGGAGTGAACCATTGAGAACCAAAACCTATATCGAAATAGCGGATATGCTGACCTGCGAATATCCCGCCGGCGAACTGCGCTGGGTTATCGGAACTTCATTATTGCCCTATGCCTGTTTCAAAAACATAAACGGCAAATACGGCAGAATGACCGTAGAGAACGCCTCGGATAATCACCACGCCCCGCCAGACCAGTGCTGTTATGAAATTACCCGCAGTGACGGCGCAAAAGAAACATTCCCCAGTGTTGACAGCCTGATTGACGCCGGCTGGGTACTCGACTAACAGCCATGAATGGACGCCCCGGTGCGGCAGACCGGCGGCGGCCCTTTCTTACCACGCTGTTATCTTTTCACTGCTCCGGCCGTAACCCCGGAAACAATGTATTTCTGGAGAAAGACATACATCTATAAATAAAAACAACACAGCCGCTATCGACTTTGAACAGTAAATCTGGCGGCAGCGGACATCCTGCCGAAAAACTGCGCCTGCGGCGAAATTGACAAACACCGCCTAAGAGCCTGTTCAAAATCTGGAATTTTGGCGTTACAAACGCCAAAATTCTACCTTGCAGGCTCTAAGCAAACAGCGCCTTGATCGCCGTTTTCAAATCCCCCGCAGTCAACTGCGCGTCCGCCTCAGCGCCGCGTTTGGAACGCCCGGCTTCCCCCGCCTCCGGCGCAGTCTGCTCTGAAAGCGGCCCCAGGAAGCGGTCAAAGCCCAGGCTCTTGCAGGTCTTCACCCGTCCCGCCAGCCGGCGCACGGGCCGCAATTCACCCGCCAGGGAGAGTTCACCCGCCATCGCGGTCCGGGCAGGCAGCGGAAGGCCCGTCCGTGCGGAATAGAGGCTTGCGGCCAGGGCCAGGTCTACCCCCACATCGGCAATGCGGATGCCCCCGGCCACGTTCACGTAGAGATCGTGATCCGACAGCCGCAGGCTCAAATGCTTCTCTAAGGTGGCCGCGATCCGGGAGACCCGCGCCGAATCGATCCGGTCGGAGAAGACCCGGCTCATGGCGCCCTTGGCGGGCACGGTCAGGGCTTGAATCTCCACGAGCAGGGTGCGGCTCCCCTCCAGCACCGCGGCCGTCGCCACTCCCGGCGGCAGATCGCCCTCGCGGTTCACCAGGAAAAGCAAGGAGGGGTCTTCCACCATCACCAGCCCCTTTTCCCCCATGGTGAAGATGCCGATCTCGTCCACTGAGCCGAAGCGGTTTTTCACCGCCCGGAGGAAGCGGCAGTCCTGGCCGTTGTCCAGCCCCGAAGCCCGGTCGTTCTGCTCAAAGTACAGCACCGTGTCCACCATGTGCTCCAGGCTCTTGGGCCCGGAGATGGTTCCGTCCTTTGTTACGTGCGCCGTGAGGAACAGGGCCGCGTCCCGCTCTTTGACCCAGGAGATCAGATCGTAGGAGCAGTACTTCATCTGGTTCACCGTGCCCGGGGTAAGCCCGGCCTCGTCGCTGTGGAGAGTTTGGGCGGAATCGACGATGATCAGCACCGGCTTGACCGCCTCCAGGATGGTCTGAATGTCCTCCAGCCGTCCCGTGCAGCAGAGTTCTATCCTGCCGCCGCGGGCAGCGCCGTCCATGAGGCCCAAGCGTTCGGCGCGGCTGCGGACCTGGCCCGCGGACTCTTCCCCGGACACGTAGAGAATTCTCCCCGGCGTTTCTGTGGCGGCGGCGGCCTGGAGCAGGAGGGTGGATTTCCCGATGCCCGGCTCGCCGCCCACGAGGACCGCCGAGCGTTTCATGATGCCGCCGCCAAGTACCCGGTCGAGTTCGGCGATGCCGCTGCTGATCCGGCTCCCTTCCCTGGTTTCCACGGACGACAGGGGGATGGACTGGGCCAGGCCCTTGGCGCCGCCTTTGGCAAAGGCCGCCGCTTTTCCGCCGGGGGAGACGGCGGTTTCGATGAGGGTGTTCCATTCTCCGCAGGCGGGGCAGCGGCCCAGCCATTTGGGTTCTTCGTGGCTGCAAGAGGAACAGCGGAAGACTAAAGAGCGCGTCTTTTTCATGGTTTAAAACTCCTAAGAATGCGGGGGGGCCCATCGAACCTTCGGTTCGCGCCCCCCGCGCCCCCCCGGAAACACCTGAATCTACGCGCCCTTATCAACAACGCGCTAGGCGAAAGGGGGGTTTGGGGGGCCGTGGCCCCCATATTCTTTATTCTTTTATTCTATCCAGCCCCTCGAAAAGCGTTGGGCTTCCCGCCACACGCCCCCAGCCCGGCGGGGCAGCGCATCCGTCAAGGGGACGCCGTAACGGGCCATCCCCTCCAAAAGCGCCCCGGTTATGGAATCGCGGTATACATCCGGGGCGGCGTAGTCAGCCGGACAATCCTCCGCACCGGGAAGGACCTCCGCAGTTACAAGCGCGTCTAAGAACGGGGAACGGATCACCCGGACGGCAAAGGGAATCCCCTGGGCCGCCAGCCCCGCGAAAACCGCCCGGCCCTGGTCAAAGCATTGGAGATATACCCCCCGCGCCCGCATGGGCGCGGCTTCATCCCCGCCAAAAAACTCCGCCGTAAACGGAAAGTAGACCGGCGGCCCGTCCGCCTCCAGCGGGCCCCCGTGAATCGCGCTTTCCCGGAGCCAGACAGCCTGAAACGCCGCCGCTTCCCACTCGTCCATGCCGGGGAATTCCGGCGCTTCCAGCGGAGGCTCTTGCTCCCAGGGCGTGAAGGAGGGGCCGCCTTGGGGGTCTATGGCGATCAGGCCGAACTCAAAGCGCTGGGCCGCGCCGCCGTTCCAGTAATAGACGCCGCTGCGGGGAGCGCCGTAGCCTGCAGCGCCGTTCGCCCCGCCAATGCCCCCGCTTCTTCCATAAAAATCGAGGATGGGGCCGTGGACGATGAAGGCCGCGTCGCTTTCAACGCCTTTGAGCGCTAAGACCAGGCCGGGAATCCCCCAGGAATTCGGCCCGGCATCCGGGTCAGGGCCGCGCCAGTTCTGCGCCCAGCACCGGGGCGTTTTGACGGGCCAGCCGTGAACCAGATCGCCCCCCAGAACGCCGGTCAAGGGCAAGCCCTGCACAATTCCTTCTATATATAACGCCTGGAAAGCAGCGGTAATTTCACCTTGGGTTGTTTTGGACAGCGCCGCCGCAGCGTCTTCAGCAAGGCGGCCCACGCCGGGGCTCAGGCTGAGGGCGGGCGGCGCTTGGGGGACAAAGCGGAGCGCGGCGGGCAGGGTATAGCGCTTCCGGTCGAAGCGTCCGGTTTCAGGCTGCGGCCCGGCAGAGGGGATTTCATCTTGGGGAACGGGGCCTTCCGCCGGGGCGGGGGCTTCGGGCTGCGGGGGCGCTTTGAGTCCGGCACAGGCGGTTAGGACGCAGAGCAGCAGCGCGCAGGGAAGGCCGCATGGGGCTTTCGTCTTATACATCTTTGGAGCGCTTGTCCTGAACCCGCACGGCCTTGCCCTCTGAGACGGGGAGGGCGCCGGATTCGTGGAGTTCCACACGGGGGTTGATCGTGATAGACGCCTGAATGGTCTTGCGTATCTTCTCTTGCAAGGCGTTGAGCAGGCGGGCGTCGTCCATGAAGCTCGATGGCCCTACCTCGATCTTCACGGTAAGGCGGTCCAGCGCCCCCTCTTTCTCCACGACAATCAAGTAGTTGTTCCCCGCTTCGCTGATGGCCATGATCACTTCTTCGATCTGGCTGGGGAAGACATTCACCCCGTTGATAATCAGCATGTCATCGGTGCGGCCCATGATGCGCCGTATCCGGCGGTGGGTGCGTCCGCAGGCGCAGGGCCCGGTGTAGAAGGCGGTGAGGTCCCTGGTGCGGTAGCGGAGCAGGGGCGAGGCTTCCCGGCAAAGACAGGTGAGGACGAGTTCCCCGGTCTCGCCGTCGGGAACCGGCTCCAGGGTTTCGGGGTTGATGATCTCCGCGATGCAGCCGTCTTCCCAGAGGTGCAGGCCGTCCTTGGCCTGGCACTCGAAGGCCACGCCGGGGCCGTTCATCTCTGACAGGCCGTAGGAGTTGTATACGTCGATGCGCAGGAGTTCCTCGATCCGCCGCCGGGTGTCTTCCGAGTAGGGCTCCGCGCCGGCAAAGGCTTTGCGGAGCCGCAGGCTTTCCCGGCTCACCCCTTCTTCCCGCATCTTGGACTGGACATGGAGGAGAAAACTGGGCGTGGCGTGTACGACGGTGGTTCCGAAGTCCCGCATGAGATGGAATTGCCGGGCCGTGTTCCCCGCGCCGGAGGGAATCACCAGCATCCCCACTGCTTCGCCGCCCTGGTGAAAGCCCAAGCCGCCGGTAAACAGGCCGTAGCTGATCATGTTCTGGAACACGTCGGCTTTGGTGCAGCCGGCGCCGTAAATGCAGCGGGCCACAAAGCCGGTCCAGCGTTTGATGTCCCCGGCGCTGAAGTAGATGGTTGTGGGTGCGCCGGTGGTGCCGCTGGAGGCGTGGAGCCGCACGACTTCCTCCAGGGGGACGCTGAGAAAGCCGTAGGGGAAGCCCTCCCGCAGGCCGTGTTTGGCGGTGAGGGGGAGCCGTTTGAGGTCGTCGAGGCTTTTGATGTCCCCGGGGCCGCGGATTCCCGCCTGGGGGAGTCTGTCCCGGTAGTAGGGGGCGCGGAGGGCCTGCCCCACGATCTTTTTAAGCTGTTTAAGCTGAAATTCCTCCAGCCCGGGCCGGGGCAGGGTTTCCATTGTTTTGTTCCAATACTGGTAGGTCATTGGGCGGGTCCCCGCTGTCCAGCGGCTGCGTCCCGGCCCAGGCGGAAGGCGGCGATGTTGGCCTGGGCAATGGCGGGTTCTTTGCCGGCAAAGGCGCCGGCGATGGTTGTTTCCAGGGTTTCCGCGCTGAGGGGAAGAAAGGGGGAGGCTGCGCCGACCATGACCATGTTCACGGCCTTGGGCAGTCCGGCTTCCTTTGCCAGGGCCGCGGCCTGGACGAGCCGGAACAGGGGGAAGCGCCGGATTGCCTGGAGGACTTCGTGGATTTCGGGGTAATTGGGGATATTCACCAGGGGTTCTTCGGCGCTGATCAGCGCGCCGTCCGGGGCGAGCCATTGGGCGTACCGGAGGCTTTCCAGGGGTTCCATGGCGATGATCATATCCGCGCCGCCTTGGGGCACGAGGTCGCAGAAGACCGGGCCGTCCGCGAGGCGCAGGTGGGCCAGCACCGCGCCGCCCCGCTGGGCCATGCCGTGGACTTCGGATTGCCGCACGGTGAGGCGCCCGGCTGCGGCTGCCCGCGCGATGATGGCGGCGATGGAGAGGACTCCTTGTCCGCCGACTCCCGCAAGGATGATGTCTTTCTTCATTGCTGCCTCCTGCTTGGCTGATGGTACTCTACCGGGGGTATTTCCGCAAGCGAGCGGGGGGGCGGGGGGTCCCCCTCCATTTTTACCAGAGACACCCCCTTCGACAGTCCCTAAGAGCCTATTCAAAGGGAAGCACTGATTAAAGCAAACCTAACCACGGAAGACACCTGCCTGCCGCAGGCAGGCGAAAGCGATGCGGAAAAGAAACCCTTTTCCGTGCGGTTTCCGTATTTTCTGTGGTAAAGAAAACAGTTACCAGGGAACCGCAGATTACGCGGATGAAACAGATGGCGCAGATGAAGAGAAACCACATCAGCGTTAATCCGTGTATATCCGTGTCATCTGTGGTTTAAAAACAGTTATCCGGGAACCGCAGATTACACTGATGAAACAGATGGCGCGGATGAAGAGAAACCACATCAGTGTCGAACCGAAGGTTCGCAATCTGTGTACATCCGTGTCATCCGTGGTAAAAAAACAGTTATCCGGGAACCGCGGATTACGCGGATGAAACGGACGGCGCGGATGAAGAGAAACCACATCAGTGTCGAACCGAAGGTTCGCAATCCGTGTCATCTGTGGTTTAAAAACAGTTA
This sequence comes from Treponema sp., assembly GCA_031280065.1. The sequence continues at coordinate 7,562 of JAITHH010000321.1, forward strand.
TCCGGGAACCGCGGATGGCGCGGATGAGAGGGGAGCCGCGCCCTCAGACCCCCGGTTGGCTTGGCCCCGCGCAATTCCGTACTTGACATCCGCCAGCCCCTATGAGAGGATGAACCTATGCACATCGACGATCTCCGGGAAACCGCCGCGCTGGCCCATCTTAACCTGGACGAGGCCGAATTAGCCGCCGCATTCCCCGCCTTTGAGCAGATGATCGGCTTTTTTGCCGCAATGCAGGCCGCCGATGAAGACGCGGAAGCCTTCTCCCCCCCTATTTCCGGTCTTTCCCCCAGCGCCCGGACGGTTCCCTCCAGCCATTTGAGGCAGGATCATGCCGTTCCCCGCGTTGACGGCGAAACCGGCGCGCTCGTGGACAAGGCCGGCGGAACAGACGGCAGGTTCATCGTCGTTCCCAACGTTCTATAGTACATTCCGGTTTG
>JAITHH010000324.1 GCA_031280065.1 Treponema sp.
TGGCGCGTGGAGGAGCCCAATACCTTTGGAACCGGCGAGTACATCGCCTTTTGCCGGCAGGTGGGCTGCGAGCCCTATATCTGCGCCAATGCCGGGAGCGGTTCAGCGGAAGAAATGAGTGATTGGGTAGAATACTGCAATCTGGAAACTCAGGGGCTCTTTGCCAAACGGCGGGCCGCTCACGGCAGCGCCGATCCCTACCGCGTCCGGTATTGGAGCATCGGCAACGAGAACTACCTGGGGGGCGAGATCGGCGCTAAGTCCCCGGAAGAGTGGGGCCGCCTGGTTGCCGAGGCGTCCAAGATGATGAAGCGGGCGGACCCTTCTATTGAACTTTCCGCCGCGGCGACGGGGGACCTCGAATGGAATATCAGCCTGCTGCGGAACGCCGGGGAGCGTCTTTCCTGGCTTTCCCTGCACCAATACTGGGACGGCCTGTGGCAGAAAAACGACTATGCGGACTACGAGGCGTGCATGGCCTACACCAACACCCTGGAAACCCAGGTGAAGAAAGTCCGGGGGCTGTTGACCGCGATGGGCCTGGAAAAACAGATACGTATTGCCTTTGATGAGTGGAACCTCCGGGGCTGGCATCACCCAAGTCTGCAAAGCGCGGACCCGGCGGAGTACCTTAAGACCCGCGACCTAAACGATGAAAACCGCCGCTATACTATGGCGGACGCGGTGTTCACGGGCTGCTTCCTGAATATGTGTCTGCGGAACTGCGATCTCGTGGGAATGGCCAATTTTGCGCCTGCGGTGAACACCCGCGGCTGCATCTTCACCCACCCGGAGGGGATCGTGCTCCGCTCGACCTACCATGTGTTCGACCTGTATGTGAACGAATTGGGGGAAACCGTGCTGGACGCCTATTCCGAGGAACAGCCCCGGCTGCGGTTTCGGAGTAAGGAAGGCAAGGCCGTTGAGTCCGCCGGTCTGGATGTGATTGCCACGATTGATATGAAGGAAGAGGTGGTGGTGGCAGCGGTGAACAAGGACCCCCGGAACATGCACAAACTTGAGTTTGAATGGTTCGGCGCTTCTATGCCCTGGCGGTATACGATCCGCACTTTGATGGGCAAGGAAACCGAATCCTACAATGATATTAACCATAACGATGCGGTTCCGGGCGCGCCGATTGTCTCGAATTACAGTCCCGTTACCGCCATTGTCCTGCCGCCGCACTCGGTTAATATCATCCGGTTTATGAACCAGTAGGGTGTGCCTCTCTGGAAAACGGGAGCGCCGCATAGCCTGTTGAGCGGGGGACCGGGGGTTACGAACCCCCCGGCAATCAGCCTTGATAGGGCTCCAGGAACACGCCGTCTTTGATAAGCATGTCCCGTAAAACAGTGGTATTCAGCGTTTGTACGGGGGCGGCGGTTTGAGCGGCAAGGGCTGCGGCGGTTCCCGCCGCCTGCCCCATCGCCATAACCAGCGGCGTGGTCCGTACCGCGGCTAATGCCTCATGGGTCGCGCTGACGCAGCGTCCCGCGGCAAGCATGTTCTGTATTTCATGGGTTATCAGCATACGGTACGGCGCCGAATACCAACTGCCGGGTTTCAGAAACCGGTGGTTCGTCTCCGAGCCGTCCGGCGCGTGGATGTCGATGGGGTAGCCTCCCATAGCGACCGCGTCGTCAAACATCCGGCTGCCTAAAATATCCTCGGCGGTCAAGGTATAGACCCCGGTAATCCGCCGGGTTTCCCGGACTCCAATGACCGGCCCGGTCGAAAGCATGACGCTGTTCTCGAACCCGGGAATGTGCTTCCGTAAAAAATGGAAAATCTCGAAACACTGCCGGCGGCCTTCAATCTCGGCGGCGGTTAAATCAAAGGGATCAACGCCGCTTTTTTTGATGATCCGGCTCATGTTGACAATAAATTCACCGGTATTGTTTGTCTCAAAACAGAGGACTTGATTCCGGTCAATGGTGAATGTTCCCGCTTCCCTGGCTTTCCGGATCAGCGTATACGCGCCTTGTACGCCCGTACGCGGTATTTCCCGAAGCCGCTCAAAAGGAACCGTTTGCAGCATATCGTCCCGGTTGTTGAGAATATACGATAAAAGTTTTTCGCGGTCCACGCGGTAGAGTTTCATATTCATGGTCATGGGCTGGGTAAGCCCGTCCGGTTCCCGCCCGAATTGGGTACGCGCTCCGGCGTGAACCGCTAAATCCCCGTCAGCGGAAGCATCGACATACACCTTGGCGGAAGCATTGAAAAAGCCGCTTTTTGAAAACAAGCGTACGCCGCGTATGTTCCCGTTTTGGACGTCACAGCCGGTATAGACCGTGTGGTACAGCAGGTCAGCCCCGGATTCTAAGACCATGGTTTCCAACATCAGCTTCATGCCTTCAGCGTCAAAAGGGGTAACTGAACTGGCGTATCCGGCGAAATCTTCTATATGCCCGGGGGAAAAGCCTGCCGCCATCATCCGGCGGACAAACTCTCCGGGGATGCCCGCTATCACTTGACGGGAGCCCGCGTGATACGTCATCTGCGGACCGGTTCCGCCGGCGGTCAAGGCCCCGCCCAAATAGCCGTACTGTTCAACCGCCAAGGTTTTGGCGTTATGCCGTGCGGCGGCTATGGCGGCTATAGCCCCGGCAGGGCCGCCGCCTATGACCATAACGTCATAGCAGGCTAATGACCGCATCCTGTCAGCCTTTGACCGAACCGGCGGCGAGTCCAGAAACGATCTGCTTTTGCAGGAGGATATACACCAGGATGCTCGGCAGGGAGACGAGGACAATAGCCGCGAACATGGCGCCGTAATCGCTGGCAAACGCGCTCTTGAAGTAATACAGCGCCACGGGCAGCGTACGGGCTTCATGGCCGGTCGTCAGGGTCAGGGCAAACTGAAATTCGTTCCAGCAGTGGAGAAACTGCATGATTCCGGCGGTGGCAAAGGCGGGCCGGGCGAGGGGCAGGATAATCAGGGCGTAGGTTTTGAAAAACCCCGCCCCGTCTATATACGCGGATTCCTCCATTTCTTTGGGGATCGTTAAGAAATAACTGGACATGATGAAAACCGAGGTAGGAATTCCAAAGGCGGTATACACCACAATGAGTCCCCACATGCTGTTGTAAAGCCCCGCGGCTTTTACCGAGATATACAGGGGGAGCAGCAGCGCCGCGCCGGGTATCAGCAGTCCCATGGCGAACAGCGAGCGCACCAGGGTTTTCGCCCGGAACTCGAAACGGGCAAGCACATACGCGGACATGCTCATGGCGGTCAGGTTGAGGAGCACCCCCATAAAGGTAATAAACACGCTGTTTTTAAAATACTGGATAATGGGGGCGAGCCGGATCGCGTTGGCGTAGTTTTTCCAGTTAACGCCGCCGCCGAAGCCCAGTGAAAAGGTGAGTATCTCCCGGTTTGTTTTTACCGATGAGCTGAGAACCCACAAAAACGGCCCGACAGAAATAAAAACGATCAGCAGTAAAAATACTCCCGCCGGTATTTTCACCAGATACGATGATTTTTCTTTTTGCATAACGCTTCCCGTTCCTTGCTTTATACCGGTTCATTCATCCGGTAGATTTTGTTGATAACGCCGATGGACAGCAGTCCTATCAGGATGAGCATTACGCCGCAGGCATTCGCTAACCCGAAGCTGTTATCCTGCATGGCGGTGAGGTATATGAGGAGCGGCAAATTCATGGTTTGATGACCGGGGCCGCCGTTGGAAGTCATAATAAGGATGTCCATTTTTTGCAGCATCGAGGTCGCGGCCAGAATGGTCCCAGTTCCAATGGCGTTTTTTAAAAGCGGCAGCTTGATCAGCAGATTGATTTGAAACTCACTGGCGCCGTCGATGAGGGCCGCTTCAAATATATCCTCTGATATAGCCGCTAATTCCGCGGCCGCCAGGATAGCGATCACTCCCGCAAAGGGCAGCCATGTTATTGTTACCGCGAAAAACGCGGTTTCCGCCGTGGCGTACCAGTTCACGTTAAAGCTCCTGCCGCTGAAAAACTGGATGATTTTGTTTACCGGCCCGTACATGGGATTAAAAATATTGAAAAAAAGCATTCCCAAGGCGGCGCTGGAGAGAATGTTGGGGAGCATGAAAATGGTCTGGCCCGCCTTTAAGTACCACTTCTTTTTCGCCGTTACCAGCGCAAAAAGTATGCCGATTGCGACATGGATGGTGGATTGGAGCAGTATCCAAATCAGCGTATTGCCCAGCGCTTTCTGAAACCGTTCCGCGCCCGCCAGCCGAAGATAATTATCCAGGCCGGTAAAACGCAGCTCCTGGCCTATCCGCCACCCGGTAAAAGAAGTTCCAAAGACGCTGATAATGGAAGCCATGTAGACAAACAAAAACAGCAGTATACCGGGTAATAAAAACAGCACTATCCATCTTTTTTTCGCCGTCATTGCGCGCGCCGCCTCATAAAAAAGAGGTGTCCGCCGGACAATGAGGCCGACGGACATCCCGCAGTGAATCGTACCGCGTTATTGGGCTGAAGCCGCGGCTTCATCAAGCCGGGCCGCCATGTCCGCCGCGCTTATGGTTCCCGCGGCCAACTGGGGATAGTAGCGCCCAAAAGCGTCCACGACGCCGGCATAGGCGGTTACGTCAAAGGTATTGCCGTGGTACTTTATCTTTCCCACCGCGTCGGCGTGTTCCGCCACCAGCGGTCTTTTTTCTCTGAGGTCCTGGGGTATGCTCAAATCCGCCGCGGTCGGGAGGTTGCCCATCAAGACGAGCCGGTCCATCTGCGCTTCCCGCGAAGAAAGTTCCTTGAGAAAAGTCCAGCCCGCTTCCCGCCGTTCCGGGGGGCTGCACAGCACATAGCCTTCGGCATAACTGGTTATGAGCCCCTCTCCGGGGTACATTGACCAGCCGACTTTCTGATCAAAGCCGGGAAGCGTCTTGTCGGGATTGGAAAAGTCCGCTATCATCCACGGCCCGTTCGCTATCATCGCGGCCTGTTCCATGAGGAAATTGTTCGCCGCGTTAGCGTACATGGCGCCCAAAGCATCAGGGGTCGTGTATTTTTGGAGGCATACCTGGATGGCTTCCAGCGACTGAATCACTTCCGGTATCTGATACGTCGCGGGGTGCAGGGTATTCATAAACGTCTGACCCGCATCGCCTTTACTGGCAACCATCGCCGCGAGGATCAGATTGGTTGTCCAGCAGTTTTCCCCGGTCATCAGCGCCAAAGGCGCCACGCCTGATGCCCGCAGTTTATCGCAGTTGCTGAACCATTCCTCCCAGGTCCGCGCCGGACTAATCCCCGCCTTTTGGAATAATTCTTTGTTGTAGTAATATCCGATAACTTGACTGCTGCTCACTATCGAATAGATTTTACCGTCAGCGCCGGTATTGGCCGCCATTGCCGAAGCGCCGATTACCTTGTCCCGGAAATCAGGGTCCCGCTCTAAAAAGGGCGTCAGTTCTACTGCCTGCCCGTTCTGGATCGCCAAGTCCCGCAGCCCGTTTTTTCCGTCTATCACATCCGGCAGTTCTTTGGATGCGGCCAGCACTTTTATCTTGTCGATATACGACTGATCACTGGGCAGCTCTTCAATCTTAAGGCTGATCTTCCCTTTGTACGTTTCGCTAAAACGTTTGTAAAAAGAATCCCACGAAGGACGGCTCAGGTGCGTCCCGACCGCGAAGTTGGCGTAATTCAGCACTATTTCAGTGCTTGCATTACCCCCCCCCCCCCCCCCGGAGGCTTGCGGGGAGCCGCTTTGTTTACTGCATCCCCCCGCTAACAATCCTGCCGCCAGGATCAAAGGCAGAATAGCGCATATTCCATTTTTCATAATATTCATACTCCTTAATAACAAGATAGATCAGTCATAACACAGGAATTATCACCTGTCAAGTTTTTTTTGTGTTTTTTTGAAAAAAAACTACTGCCGCCGGCGTTTTGCCAGGGCCCGTTTGAGGGCTTCCATGTCCGCCCCGGCCCCGATGCCCCGTGGGGCCAGCTCTTCAACGCTCGTGTCCAGCCAGAAGGGGCGGCGGGCCACGTGTTCAGGGTAGTGGGCGTCGGAGGAGGTGGTCAGGGGGAAGGACAGGGTGTCCACCGGGGGAGGCAGGCGCACGCACTCGATGGCCGCCCAGGGGCCCGGCACGACAACCCCCAACTGGCTGGTCATGGAGAACGCGGGCCGGTCCACATGGGCGGGAATCACCGCGCCGCCATATTCAGCGGCCCGCCCGCCGATGTCTTCCACGCTCAAATCCAGGGCGCTGGGCAGGAAGTATTCAAGCTCCCCTTCGATGCTGTCGTCCTCGTCCACATAGACCTGATCCCCGGTCTTGGCCGGATCATTCGGGAACGGGGTGATGAGTTTGTAGGCGTAGTCCCCAAAAGCCAGGGCCGCGTCAAGTTCCGTAAAGAGGCACAGGACGTGAATTTCCTCCTGGGTGGTCGCCTCCAGGCCAAAGATGGGGATGATGCCGAAGCGGGGGCAGAGCTTGGCAAAGGCGGGACAGTTCAGGCTGGAGTTGTGATCGGTAAGGGCCAGAACCTGAATCCCCTTGGCTGCGGCAATCTCCGCCAGGGCACGGGGGGAGAGTTCCAGCGAACCGCAGGGGGACAGGCAGGAATGGTTGTGAAAATCCGCTAACAGGGCCATGACTAACGGAGGAGGCCGTAGAGCTTTCCCGACACGGTAAACTGGTTTTCCCCGGTCAAAATGACGGCGATCCCCTCGTCCTTGGCCGCGGCCAGCATATCTTCCGGGATGGGCCGGTTATTGCAGACCGCGATGACGCTGATATTCACCAGCGTCGCCACCGCCACGGTGTTCTTGTGCGCCTGAATGGTAATCAGGGCCCCGCCGTCTTTGGCGTTGGCTATCACATCCGAGAGCAGGTCCGAAGTATAGGCCCCGGTAAGCTCCCGGTCGTCAAATTCGTCCTGGACAATCCGCGCGTCCAGCGCCTTGGCTGCTTCCCGAATGGTCATATCGGAGCGCCCTCCTTGGGGGAACTGATGAATACCACCGAGCGCACCGTGGTGCCCGCGCCCGTGGTGGACTCGATCTGGAATTCGTCGGAGACCCGCTTGGTATTGGCAAGGCCCATGCCCGCGCCGAAGCCCAGGGAGCGGATCCACTCGTTGGCCGTTGACCAGCCCTCCTGCAGGGCCAGATTCACGTCTCCGATGCCCGGCCCCGTATCGGCGGCCACGATGACCACCCGGTCAGGCTGGATGGAGCAGCGTATCGTGCCCCCCAGGGAATGAACCACCTGGTTGATCTCCAGCTCATAACTGGCAATGGCCACCCGCCGGATGATCTGCGGGTCGATGCCCCGCTGCTTCAGGGCCTTCTTGATCTCCGTGGAAGCCCTGCCGGCCAGTTCAAAATCGTAGCGGGCGGTGGCGAATTCCATCTCCGAATAGGCGCTTCCGCCGCCCGCTCCGGCCTGATGTATCTTTTCCAAACGAAGCACCTCCCGGTTCATCTCGACCAATAGGGTTCTGATCACATCCTTTGAGGAAAGGATTCCAACCAGCCGCCGCTGTTTATTCAGCACGGGGAAGCGTCCGTAGCGGTATTTGTTCAGGTAGGAGATAGCGAAGGACAGGGGCATATCGTCCTCCAGCACGATCACGTTTGTGGTCATCCGCTCGCGGACCGGACAGTCAATATCGCCTGAGTCCAGGGCCCGGACAATGTCGTCGATGGACACGATCCCCTGGAGCGCCCCCGCGCTGTCCACAATGGGAATTCCGGTAATGTAGTTTTCCCGCATGATGGCTTGGATGCGGCGCATGGTGTCGCCGGGTCTTCCGGTGATGACCGCGGTAACCATGACGTCTTTGATCTTGAGCTGGTAGATGAGTTCCAAGACGACCGAAGGGGAATCAACCGTGCTGATGGGGATATCTTCGTTCACGGCGCGTTCTCCCGCGCTGGGGCGGACACGGGGAGCGGTTCTTTGCCCAGGAGATAGCGTTCTATCACGTCCGCGATGCCGTCGTCATCGTTGGACTTATCCGTTACCATGCCGGCGATGCCTTTGATCCGCTCGTCCCCGTTTACCATGGCGACTCCCACCCCGGCCCATTTGAGCATGGCTTCGTCGTTCATGGAGTCCCCGATGGCCAGCACCGCCTCCCGCCCGATTCCCATTTTGGCGGCGACCCAGGCCAGGGCTGTGCCTTTGTCGGTGTTGGGGGGCAGTATTTCCAGGAAGTAGGGTTTGCTGGTAAAGAGCGTTACTTCCTGGCCGATGTAGGTCCGCAGCAGGTCTTCCAGGGGCCGCAGGAGCATGGGGTCCCCCGGAATGAGGAGCTTATAGCAGCCGGAAGCGGCCATGGCCCGGAAATTCTCCAGCACCACCTGGCGCAGGCCGGTGAGCCGCTGATCGTAGTCGGCGAATTCGTTAGAGCGGGAGACGTACATCACGTCGTTCTCGTATATCTGGACGGGGAAGCCTTCGGCGTCCGCGAGGTCGTAGGCGATCAGGGCGGTCCGGGAAGGAATACGGACGTCATAGACGATATTCCCCGTGTGGCTTTCCTGAACCATAGTACCGTTGTTGCAGATAAGGTAGCCGGGCCGTTTGTGCATTCCCAGCAGCCGGGAGAACTGTTCCATTGCCGCCGGGATTCTGCCGGACGCGAGTACCGTCACGATTCCCGCAGCTTCGGCCCGTTTAATGGCGTTTCTGGTCCGAAAGGAGATTGTCAGGTCCGAACGCAGCAGGCTGTCGTCCAGATCCAAAGCCAGCATCCGTATGGGCATCATAGTAATTAGAATAAACCCTCTTTCCCCGCAATTCAATAGGGAATTGGCGGGGAAAGAGGGGGCGCCGCCCCCGCACCCCCGCCGGGGGGCCCAGGCCCCCCGGTCCCCCCATTCGCCTTGCGCGTTGTTTTGCAATGGGCGCCCCCGCTGCTAATAGCCCCGGATTTTCCTGCCAAAGAGCATGTTCTGATAGCAGCGCAGACAGCCGGGGAACATTCCCCCCTCGCAGGAGTGAATCGTCTTCCGAAAGCGGTTGGCCCGCTCTCCGTTGTAGATTTCCCCCAGGGACTGCTCTTTGATATTCCCCAGAATGTAATCGGGGTAATCGGCGCAGAAATGCACATCCCCGTTGTAGTTGATGTTGGTCTGGCACCAGGGAACGATACAGTGATTCCGCACCGGCGTTTCCAAATCGGCATAGTAGGTGTGTATTTTCTCCGGGGTCAGGGCGGGCACGGTGATAATCGGGTGGCCGTAGTCCTTGTTATGGATGTTTTGCAGAATCTTGTGCAGCTTGCGCCCGTCAATGTTGTTGTTGTAACCGGTGTTGTAGCCTTCAAGACAGTCAATGTCGGTGTCCAGCTTCTCTTTCATAAAGCGGCGCTGCGCGGCCACGATGCGGTCGTTGGTATAGGTTCCCAGGTTGATGATATGAACATCCAGTTTATACTCCCGGCTTGCCTCAACCAGCTTGTCCAGGTCCTGATAGTTCATATTGGTAACGGTGGTAACCATCCCCATGATGGGATAATTCGACTTTTGCTTCTCCTTCTCCCGGTTGATCGCCTTTAACCCGGCCATCACCCGGTCGTAGGCCCCTTGGCCCCGCATCGCGTCATTGGTATCACGGAATCCGTCCAGGGACACAAAGATCGTGCTCCATTTGTCCCGCACGATGGTTTCGGCGTAGCGTTCCAGCAAGGTCCCGTTGGTATTGAGGCTTGTGTAAAGTCCCTTGTCCACCATGTATTTGGCCAGGGGGATCAGGCTGGGGTAGAGAAACGGCTCGCCGCCCCAGAGGTAGACGACGGGCCGCAAGGGGGCTATTTCATCGACGATCTGCTTGTACTGGTCCAGGGAGACGAGGGTCTTTATCTCTTGGCCGGGGTTGGTCATGTTGCCTTTCTTGCCGTACTGACCGCACATGACGCAGCGGAGGTTACAGGCGGGGGTGAGCTTAAAGTACACCACGGCGAGGTTTTCCATGTGGTTGAAATGACGGTCATCTTTGGGGAAGAGCCGGGCCTTTCCCATTTTGAAGAATCCCAGGAACATCTTTGCGGAGAGGGACGGTTCTTTGGCCAAGAGCATGGGCACGACGGAAAAGTTTTTTTTCATGGAAGCTCCTGTGACTACTATAGTGGGAAAGGCCGGCTGGTGTAAACCCGGAGGGGGAAAATGGGAGGCGCGAACCTGCGGTTCGACGGCCCCCCGGTCCCATTACCTGCCCGTAAGCCCCGCAAGTTCCTTCAGCACCTCCGCCAAAGCCGGATAGAGCTTCTGCACGACCCGCGTACTGAGGGCGCTGTAGAAATCGTGGTTGTGCTTGTCCGGCTGGAACTCGTCGTACTGCTGCACCATCTGTTCAATGGCCTGCGGGAAGCCCCCGTAGACCCCCGCGCCCACTGCCGCGCATATAGCCGCGCCCAGCGAACAGTTCTCCGGCTCCTTCACCCGGAATACCGGCGTGTTGAAAATATCCGCGATGATCTGGACGGCGACGCTGCTCTTGCTGCCGCCCCCGCCGATGTACAGTTCCTTGACCTCGATACCCAGCCGCTCGCTGATACTGTCGCTGCCGATCTTGATCTGCATCATGATCCCTTCCAGAAGCGCCCGGAACAGATGCGCCCGCCCGTGCCGCTCATCAAAACCCAGGAACAGCCCCTTGCAGTTGGGGCGGGAACCCGCGGGCGACCAGTCAGGCAATACCGCCAGCCCTTCCGCGCCCGGAGGAATCGCCGTAACTTCCCGGTCCAGCAGCGCCTCGACGGAAACGCCTTGAGCCGCGGCCTGGGCCTTGAGTTCCCCGGCAAAGTTGTCCCGGAACCACGAGATCAGCCAGAACCCCTTGTTCACCGCCGCCTCGTAGTTGTAGCGCTTCGGACACGCGCCCAGATAGGTGGTGTACGAGAAGTCCTGCGCGGGCTTGTATTCATCGCAGACAATATCCAGGCCGGTCAGCGTGCCCAGGGTGATATACGCCTGCCCATGCTCGACCACCCCCGCGCCCAACAGCTCCGACTGCTTGTCCGCGGGCCCCATGACCACCGGAATCCCTTCGGGGAGCCCGAATTCCTCAGCCGCCGCCGCCGTTACCTTCCCGATGACCGTCCCCGAAACAACCGGCTCCGCAATCTGGTCCCGCCGCATCCCCAGCAGGCTTATCTCCTCATCGCCCTTGAACGCCTGCCAATTCACCAGATCGTAGGGCCAGCCGAAACTGTTGGAGATGGACTCGCAGAAATTCCCCGTCAGCTTGTAACCCAAGTAGCCGCCGGCCCCCAGGTACTTATCCGCCTTTTCGTAGACCTCCGGCATGTTGTACTTGAACCAGTTTGCCTTGGAGTAATAGGGCAGAAACCTTTGATAGAGAAAGTCCTCGATTGAAGTTTCAACCTTTCCCATGGACGGCAGGTTCATGCGCCAGCGCTGATCCATCCAACTGATGGGGTTGTACAGCAGCTCCCGGTTCTTATCCAGGGCGAAGAACACGCAGCGCTGCGTTGACAGGCCCACGGCGGCAATAGCGCTCCGGCTGCCCTTGAAGTCTGCCAGCATCGCGGCGACCGCTTTCCGCGCCGCCTCCAGAATGTCGTTCTTGCCGTGTTCCTGCCAGCCCTGCTTCGGACTCAGCATCTTGGGATGTTCCGCGGCGCCTATGGCAACGCGGTTTCCCTGGGCGTCAAAGAGAATCGCACGGGTACTCTGCGTCCCGCTGTCGATACCGGCGAAATATTGTTCACTCATCGTAAACCTCCGTATTATATGCGGGGGCGCCAAGCAAACGCGCCCGCCAGGGCGTTGACCCGGTTTATGCGGCACGGCGTAGCGCACGTAATCCCCCATGCTCTCACACCTGCGCGAAGGCTTTAGCCTGAGCGGTGCGCGGCCCATAG
>JAITHH010000118.1 GCA_031280065.1 Treponema sp.
GAGCGCCTGTCCATCGAGGAGATCGCGGGGCTCATGCTGTACAGCGCCCATCAAGCCATCGCCAAGGTGAATCCCCTGGCCAGGTACACCGGGCAGGACGCGGAGGACACCCGGAAGGAAATCTGGGACCTCACGGAGTCGCAGAAGCGATTCCTGCAAGCGGATAACCTGCGGCACGTCCTGGTGGCAATGGCTGACAGCAGCCCCGCCGCGGCCCGGTGGAATAACAACGCCCAGGCCTTTGCGGAGGGAACCGGGCAGGGCATCCCGGTGAATATCAGCTCCGATCCCCGGCACACCCCCGCAGCCACGGCGGAATTCGACATGGGCTCCGGCGGAGACCTCTCCGTGTGGCCCGATCATCTGGGGCTGGCCGCGTCCTTTGACCCGGACCTGGCGCGGCGCTTCGGCGAAATCGCCTCGAAGGAGTACCGGGCCATGGGAATCGCCACCGCTCTCTCCCCCCAGATCGATTTGGCCACGGAGCCTCGCTGGTGGCGCTTCTCCGGCACGTTTGGCGAGGGCATCAAGCTCGCCGCGGACCTGGCCCGGGCCTACTGTGACGGCTTCCAGACCTCCGCGCCGGATCGCGCGCTCCCCGCCTGCGCCCAAGCCCCGGGCTGGGGCTTTGACAGCGTAAACGCCATGGCGAAACACTGGCCCGGGGGCGGGACCGGCGAAGGGGGCCGGGATGCCCACTTTGGGTACGGCAAGTACGCGGTCTACCCCGGCGGCGCGATGGAAGAACACCTCAAACCCTTCACCGAGGGGGCGTTCAAGCTGGCGGGGAAAACCAGATGCGCCTCCGCGGTGATGCCCTACTACACGATCTCCTGGGCTTACGACACGAAGTACGGCGAAAACGTGGGGAATTCCTACAGCAAGTACATCATCACGGATCTTTTACGGGACAAATACGGCTTTGACGGGGTGGTCTGCACGGACTGGATGATCACCGCAGACGCGGGCCCCATCGACGTCTTTTTTTCGGGCAAGTGCTGGGGCGTGGAACACCTTACCGTGGCGGAACGGCACTACCGCATCATCATGGCGGGGGTAGACCAGTTCGGCGGCAACAACGAGAAGGCCCCGGTCCTGGAAGCCTACCGGATGGGGGTCAAGGAACACGGCGAGGCGTTCATGGGGGAGCGGTTCCGCGCATCCGCCCGGCGGCTCCTCCGCAACATCTTCCGGGCGGGGCTTTTCGAGAATCCCTACGTTGACCCCCAGGAGTCCGCCAAAACCGCGGGCCGGGCGGAATTCGTCAAAGCCGGTTACGAAGCCCAGCTTAAAAGCGTGGTGATGCTGAAGAACGCAGGCGGCGTACTTCCCCTCAAAGGCCGGCCCAGGGTCTACATTCCCAAACGGCACATCAGCGCGGGCACGAGCTTTCTGGGCTTCCCGGTTCCGGCCCGGGACATCGATCCCCTGGACCGGCGTCTTGCCGCCGAATACTTCGACTTGGCCGAAACTCCCGCCGAAGCGGACTATGCCTTCTGCTTTATCGAGTCCCCCAGCGGCACGGCCTACTCAAAGGACGCGGGCTAACTGCGGGTGAATCGCCAGTACCGGCCCTACACGGCAAAAAACGCCCGTGAGCTGAGCATCGGCGGCGCCCTTGGCGGCGGCGCGGAGAACCGCTCCTACCGGGGCAAGACCGGCACGACAAAAAACGAAAGCGACCTTGACCTGGTGCTGGACACGAAAAAGGCGATGGGGAACAAGCCGGTCATCGTGTTTGTCCGCACGGCGAATCCCTTTGTCGCCGGGGAATTTGAAGGCGCGGCGGATGCGGTATTCCTCGATTTTTCCGTGGAAAAACGGGCGCTCCTGGATATAGCCAGCGGCAGGGCAGAACCTTCCGCGCTCCTCCCCTTCCAGATGCCCCGTGACATGGAAACCGTCGAGGGCCAGATGGAAGACGTGGGCCGCGACATGATCCCCTACACGGACCGCGCGGGCAATGTCTGGGATTTCGCCTTTGGCCTTTCCTGGCAGGGCGTTATCAGCGATGAGCGCGTAGCGAAGTACCGGTAGACCTTTGCCTGGAGCGGGGGAGGGCGGGGCGGCCCGGTTTCCCGCTCCCCTCGCACGTCTTCCGGGTTTTCCCGGTTATCATTCTACTGCGCCGACGTTCTCCTTCATAAGCCGCAGGGTCTTATTATACATGCGCTTCATAAAGACTATGCTGAGGACGAGGCTCACACACTCCGCAGCGGGAAAGGCCCACCAGACGGTATTCAGGACCCCTGAGAGGGATAAAAACCACGCCGCGGGCAGCAGCACTCCTAACTGCCGGGCAACCGAGATACAGAGACTCGCCATTCCGTCGCCCAGGGCTTGAAACACCGATATAAAAACTATCGAAAAACCCGCGAACAAAAAGACCAGGCTGAGTGTCCTGAATGCCGTAACGCCGATTGAGAGCATCTCTTCAGCGGCGTTGAACAGCAGGAGCAGTTGTGCGGGGAACAGCTCAAAGGCAATGAACCCGGCGAGCATCACGCCGGAAGAGTAGAGCAGTCCCAGCTTGATAGTTTTTATGATGCGGTCTTTTTTTCCCGCCCCGTAATTGTAGGCTAATATCGGTACCATCGCGTTGTTGAGGCCGAAAACCGGCATGAACACAAAACTTTGCAGTTTGAAGAATACCCCGAATACCGCGATAGCGGTTGCGGTGAAGGAGATCAGTATTTTGTTGAATCCATAGAGCATTACCGAGCCGACGGAAGCCATGAGAATAGACGGCGCGCCTACCGAGTATATCCGCCGGATGATCGCCTTGTTAGGTTTCAGGTTTTTGAGCGAGAGGCGTATCTCCCGGTTTACCTTGAGATTGAAGTACAAGCCGATTGCTGTTCCCGCGCTCTGGCCGATGACCGTTGCAATGGCCGCTCCCTTGACCGCCATTGCGGGGAATCCCGCGAGGCCGAATATCAGCAAGGGGTCCAGTATGATATTGATGATTGCCCCCGCGGCTTGGGAAATCATCGCGTAAAATGTTTTTCCGGTGGATGTTAAAAGCCGCTCAAAGGTAATCTGGCTGAAAAGGATGCATGAAAAGATACAGACCACGGACAGGTAGTCTTTTCCATATTCGATAATTTCCTCACTATTGGTCTGTGCGCGGAAGAACACTTCAGAGAACAGAAAACCTATCAGCATGAACACAGCGCTGCTGATCCACACGAGCAGGAGGCCGTTCATCGCTGATTTATTCACCGCGTCAAAGTTTTTTTCTCCCAGACTTTTGGAGAGGAAGGCGTTGATTCCAACCCCGGTTCCGACCGCGATGGCAATCATCAGGTTTTGTATGGGGAATGTCAAGGTAACCGCGGTCAATGCGTTTTCGTTGAGCCGGGCTACAAAGATGCTGTCCACAATATTGTACAGGGCCTGCACCATCATGGACAGCATCATCGGGATTGCCATGGTAAGGAGGAGCCGCTGTATAGACATGACTCCCATGATATTTTCCGTAATATTTTGTGATACACTTTTTTTGTTTACCATATTTCAAGAATACCCCATGCGGACGCCCGGTACAGGGTTTAGCGGGCGGGAGGCGGCAGGCAATCATAATAAACGCGCTTATATAGAAAGAAGCAACCGCTGATTGCGGGCCGAATGTCCGGCGGCATTATCAAAGCAGGCAGGCGGCCCTTCACAAATGACGGCGCTTGCTCCCGGCAATCACCATTCAAAAGATCGCCTGCTGCTGTAAATCCCAGGGAATATGCCGCATACTCCCAGGAATACGCCGTAAACTCCCGCGATTATGACTTATATTCCCGGGAATACGCCAAATGTGCCGCAGACTCTTATCGAATACTCCCGGACGCTGAAAAAAGAAAAATCCGTCGGCATCGGGCGCAAACAGGAGACCGCCCTGCGGGTTATCCCGTTCCCTGCGGCGCATGATGGCGGCACAGATATGAAACACGCCCGGACGGCGCTATTTGCCGTACACAGTACAGGAAATAGAAAAAGCGTTCAGGGATTCCATAAATGATTATCTTGCGCGGCGCGAAACGGAAAGGGAAGAAACAGATGAGCGGCCCGAAGAAACGGTTTACCGCCGCTATGATCCTGAATATATGCTTACGGTTATCTTTGGAAAGTAAATACAGACGCCCTGGCGGCGCTCTTGTTCAAGCCCCCTATCCCTGCTATCCTCCTACCTATGGATATTCAAAACATGGTGAAGAATCTGCACCCCCTGGAGGTCAAAATCATCCTCTCGTACAAAAAAGGGGATGAGCTTTCTATCGAAAAGGTAGAGAAGGACCTGCATTTTAAGGGCGGAAACGGGAATC
>JAITHH010000124.1 GCA_031280065.1 Treponema sp.
CTCTTCGAATTCCTCGAAGGCAAAACCTACGATCTGCGGGCCAGGCTCCTGGCCGGAACGTCGCGGCCCTCGGAAGATATTCTGGTAATCCTGGTAGACCAAAACAGCATCGACTGGGCGCACCGCACCCGGGGCTGGAGCTACCCCTGGCCCCGGAAAGCCTATGCGGAAATGACCAGCTATATGCGCCTGGGCGGGGCCGCTTCCATCGCCTTTGACATCCTCTTTTCGGAGCCGTCAGTGTACGGCCCGGAGGATGACGCCGCCTTTGGCGAAGCGGCGGCGGCGTTCGGCAGAGCCGTCCAGAGCGTCCACTTTAGCACCCAGTGGGGCAGCAATTCCTCCTGGCCTGCGGACTTGGATAAACCGCTCCTCGACCTCCAGCGCTTTGGGGATAGATCGGATAACTACGCGCTCCAGCCCGAAGAAGCTGACGCATCTGCCTTCAGAATGAATCCCGCCGAGACGGACCGCGGGCAGATAGGCGCTCAATTCCCTGTCGCGGAACTGCGGAATACGGCGGCGGTGATAGGCACGGTAACGAACCGTTCCGACCCGGACGGGATTTTCCGGCGGACCAAGCTCTTTACCCTCTTTGACGGCAAAGCGGCGCCGGGACTGTCAGCGGCCTCGCTCTTGGCAGCCGGGGAGAGCCGGGAAATCGCCTACAGCGAAAAGAACCGCGCCCTGCAATGGAACAGCCATACGATCCCGGTGGATAACAGCGGCGCCAGTCTGCTCCGCTTCCGCAAGAGCATAGACGCCTATATTCCCTACAGCGCCTATGAGGTGCTGCAAAGTGCGGAAAGTCTTGCCAAGGGTGAAGAGCCCCTGCTTTACCCGGAAGATTTTGCCGGTAAATACGTGTTTGTGGGCTATTACGCACCGGGCTTGTTCGACCTGTGCAATACCCCCGTGTCCCCGGTCTACCCGGGTGTGGGAGTCCACATCACCATGCTGGATAATATGCTCCAGGAGGACTTCATCAGGACCGTTCCCTCGCCGCTGTGCCGCCTGCTCATCATAGCGGCGGCGGCGCTGGCGGGATTCTTCACCTTCTCGTGCCATAAAATTCCCCTGGCGGTGGGAGGATGCGCATCGGCGCTGGTTATCCTCTGGGGAGGGGCGTTCGCCGCATACCACGCAGGCTTCTGGCTGCCTGTCGTGGCCCCCATGATGGGAATCCTCGCGGCCTTCCTCTCGGCGACGCTCTACAACTACGCGACCGAGGGCAGCCAGCGGCGCTTCATCAAAATGGCGTTCAGCCAGTATTTAAGCCCCACGGTGATCGATCAACTGCTGGCAAACCCGAAACTCCTCAGCCTGGGGGGAGAGCGGCGGGAGATCAGCATCTTTTTCTCTGATGTGCAGGGGTTTACCAGCATCTCCGAAAAGCTGGACCCGGCAAAGCTGACGGTGTTTCTCAACGACTACCTGTCCTTTATGACCGATACGATCCTCGAATCCGGCGGCACTATCGACAAGTACGAGGGGGACGCGATCATCGCCTTCTGGAACGCGCCGCTGAACTACGCGGATCACGCGGCCCGGGCGCTGCGGGCGTCCATGGCCTGCCAGCAGAAGCTCGCCATGCGGCAGGATTCCTTTGAGGAGAAATTCGGCTTCCGGCTTTTGACCCGCATCGGCCTCAACACGGGCTATGCGGTGGTGGGGAACATGGGGTCCAGCAAGCGCTTCGATTATACGATGCTGGGGGATTCGGTGAATCTTGCCGCCCGGCTTGAGGGTTTGAACAAACAGTTCGGCACGTACCTGATGTGCACGGAGAATACCTTTAGCCAGGCTTTGCGGGCCGGGCAATTTTGGGGCCGAAAGCTCGCCCAAGTGGCGGTGGTGGGCAAGAAGGAGCCGGTTACGGTGTACGAGCCCATGCCCGAAGAGGTCTTCCTGGAAAAGGCCGGTGTACTGCGGCAATTCGACGCGGCCCGCGATAGGTTCTATCAAGGCGATTTTGCCCCGGCCCTCGCGCTCTTTGAGGCCATCTCCGCCGCGGATAAGCCGAGTTTCTACTACGCCGAACAGTGCCGTTACTATCTGGAGAATCCCGGTCAGTGGAAGGGGTTCTGGCAGGCGCTGACGAAGTAGGGGGCGTTTATCCGGCGTATACGGCTTATAACAATGTGAACAAGGTGTGAATAACTTGTTTATGGAGGGGAATTATCTTCCGGGCGCGGCGCTTTGTATCAGCGCGCCGCTGCTGCTCTGTTCCGGCAAGAAAAGAAATATCTAAATCATTATATAACAATGAATTACATATTTGGATTTGTTGACTTATCAAGTTAAAGAGTCCCCTTTCGGTTTATCCTCCCATTAAGGCGGTTCAGAGCCGGAATTGTTTTGTGAATAAACTGTGGAAAACTTTCCGGCTGGGGCAATTCATACTTATCGCGTTTGGTACAGGGGGCATCCCTTGTCCTTATAGCAAACGGCAATTCCTGGCGGCTGCCCGGCGCATTATTTGCACTGGGCAGCGGACATCAGTTACCTGCCGGCCAGCAGCCGGAACTCACCAGGGGCCAAGTGCAGGTTCAGCGTACCGACGGACACTTCGCTGCCCGTCATCAAGTCCCGCCAGCCCTTCCCGCCGGAAACGTCCGGGGCAATGGTAATCTCCGCCGGGTATGAGGCGCTGTTCACCGCCGCCAGAACCGGCCCTCCGCGCCCTGGAACTGCTTCACGCAGAAATGCGTACTGCTCATGGGTGCGGTACAATTCCCGGAAAGCGCCTTCCCGCAAAGCGGCCTGTTCTTTCCTGACGCGGATAAAACCGGCAATAGCCTGGTACAGCGCGGAGGGATTCAGCGGAGGCCGGTATTCATCCCCCATCGCCTCGGGGCGGTCATTCCAGGCAGGCCGCAGCGCCCGGTCGCTCTCCCGCGTCCGCTCGCCCCGAAGCCCGTACTCGCTGCCGTAATATATGGAAGGAAAACCGGGCAGCGAAAACAAGAGGCCATACAGGGGAACCAGATGATCCCTGTTCTTGACGGTACTGGCCACGCGGTTTACGTCGTGGTTGTCCAGGAAGTTGTAGAGCGCAAGCCCCCGGTACAAACCGTCCGGGCCGAACTGCCGGTTTAACGTCCAGGAAAGCTCGAAGAAGTTATGATCGTTGAAGCTGGACCAGAGACTTTTGTAAAGCTCGTAGTTCGTTACCGAATCCAAGCGCCCTTCCCGCGCCCACTGGCGGTAGTTCCCGTGGATCACCTCGCCCAGCAGCCAAAAATCAGGCTTTACCGCCCGGCACCGCGCCGATAACTCTTCCATAACGTCAGACAAGAGGAGGTCCGCCGCGTCAAGCCGGAGCCCGTCAATGTCAAAGGTTTCGATCCAGAACCGCGCCGCCTTGAAAAGATGTTCCCGCGCCTCGCGGTTATGGCCGTTGAGCGTTACCAGGTCGTAACAGCCATGCCAGCCCTCGTATGCGAAGGGATCCCCCCAGGGGCTCCGCCGCGAGAAATCGATCCCCTTATACCAGTCCCGGTACGGGGAGGACGCGCCCCGCTCCGAGAGGTCCCGGAAGGCGAAGAAATGGCGGCCCGTGTGGTTCAGCACCCCGTCCAGGATCACGGCGATCCCCACCTGGTGAGAGGCTTTGACCAGGGCAGTCAGATCGGCGTTGGTCCCAAGCCGCCGGTCCACCCAGAAGTAGTCCAGGGTGTCATAGCCGTGGGCCGTGGATTCAAAGAGGGGCCCCAGGTACAGGGCGTTGACCCCAAGTTCCGCCAGCCGGGGCAGGTGACCGGCGATGGAACGCAGCCCTCCTCCGGCGGGACAGGAGAAGTCATTCCGCTCCGGCGCGCCGCAGAAGCCCAGGGGGTAGATGTGGTAAAATATCCGGTGATTCATAGTAACTCCTTTTCTCTTATACCTACCGGTAGGTATAAGAGAAGTTAAAATAAAAACCCTTTTTACAAAGGGAACAGCGCTGATTCAGTTGTCAACAATTGTTACGAGAAAATCCCATGCATATACTGGTGGACGATCCTGAAACGCAGGGAATCGTCAAGCAGTACCTCGCGGTTGATCGTAAGCAGGCCAAAGGTTTCCAGGAGGCCCAAAAACGTCTCGGCATAGACCTTCTGGCGGCCCCGCATATTGCCATGATCCGTCCCGGCGCGTTCAAAAAGTTCTTCCAGAATGGCCAGCAGAGACCGGCGGAGTTCTAATCC
>JAITHH010000139.1 GCA_031280065.1 Treponema sp.
TTCCTTGAATTGACAATCGCCCCCTATTATAGTAAATAACGTATAACTATGCTGCATATCGCCTTTGCGGGCGGCGGTACGGGAGGACATATCTATCCCGGATTGGCTGTCGCCGCATCCCTACAGAAAATAATGCCCTGCCGTGTGTTCTGGATCGGGTCGGGGGCCATGGACCGGGCTATCGTGGAACGCGCCGGCCTGGAATTCTTCGCGATCCCCGCAGGGAAACTCAGGCGGTATTTTTCGGTACGGAATTTTTTCGATATGTTCAAAGTCGCGGCGGGTTTTGCCGCTGCCAGGCGGCTCCTTAAACGGGAAAAGCCCGCGCTGCTCTTTTCTAAAGGCGGCTTTGTCAGTGTGCCCCCCTGCGCGGCGGCGGCCTCCCTCCGTATCCCCGTGTTCACCCACGAGTCCGACTACAGCCCGGGGCTTGCCACCCGGATCAACGCCCGCTTTGCGGCCCGGATATTCACCGCCTTTGAAGAAGCCGCCGCCTTCCTGCCCCCGGCGGTCAGACCCAAGGTCCAGACCGTCGGAAACCCCATCCGCCCCGAATTCCGCGCCGCTGACGCCGCCAAGGGCAGAGCGTTCCTCGGCCTTGGGCCTGAAGCGCCCCTGCTCCTCGTTTTGGGGGGGAGCCTGGGCGCGCGGCAGATCAACGGACTGGTGGCGGCAAGCCTTGAGGAACTTACCCGGCGCTGTACCGTTGTCCACCAGACCGGCGCGGGCGCGGAGGGAATTCCTCCCGCCGGGGAGCGCTACCGGCCCTTTGGGTTTATCCAGGATGAATTGCCCCACCTCCTCGCCGCCGCCGACCTGGTGTTTTGCCGCAGCGGGGCGGGGACCATCTGGGAATGCGCGTCACTGGGGAAGCCCATGATACTCCTCCCTTTAAGCGGATCGGGGACCAGGGGGGATCAGGTGGAAAACGCCCGCTTTCTGGAAAAGGCCGGCGCGGCGGTGACCCTCGGCGGCGATGTCCAGCCCGGCGGCCTGGCCTCGGCGGTTCAGGCCCTGCTGGATGACGCGGCGCGGCGCCGCTCCCTGGGAGAAGCCGCCGCCCGCTTTGCCGCCCGTGACGGGGCCGCCTTGATCGCCGGCGCGATCAAGGCGCGTCTGGACGGGGAAGCTGCGGAGGAGAGGCGGGCATGGAATTTGAGATAATCGACGTCGTTTTTGCGGCGCTGGTGGCGCTCTTGGTCATCCGCTGCGTTTTACGGGGCTTTGTCGAGGAACTCTTGTCGATGGCCTCCGGCATCCTGGGCCTGGCCGCCGCCTTCTGCTTCTACCGGGCCGGCGGACGTTTCATCAATGAACGCTATCTGCCCGATATGATTGTCCTGCCCCAAATACTGGCCTTTGTCTGCGTCTTCCTCATCGTTTTCGGGGCGGTCAAGCTCTTGGCCGTCATCCTCAAGGACATCATCAGCCGGATTCAATTGGGGGGCCTCGACCGGGTCCTTGGCGGCGTTTTCGGCGCGCTGGAGGGATTCACCCTGGTCGCCCTGATCCTCTTTGCCCTGACCCTCCAGCCGCTCTTTGACGCGGGGCCGCTGCTGGAAAAGAGTTTCTTTGCCCGGCGGCTCCTGCCCCTGATCGGGGTGGTGGGGCAGTCCCTGGGAGAGTTGAGCGGTGTTCGATAACATTTTGGGCCAGGCCGCCGCTGAGCGGCTTGCGGCGGATATTACCGGCGGGGCGATGGCCCCTTCGATGCTGTTTTCCGGCCCTCCCGCGTCGGGGAAGGGAACCGCAGCCCTGGAATTGGGCAGAGTTATCTCCTGCGAACAGGGGGAAGGGCGCTGGAGCTGCGCGTGCCCGGCCTGCGCCCGCCACCGCCTGCTTCTCCACCCGGACCTCATGGCCCTCGGCTCCCGGCCCTTTTCAGCGGAAATCGCCGCTGCGCTCCATGCCTGCTACCGTGAGCCCGAGGCCCCGCACACCCGGACCCTCTTTATCCGTGCGGCGCGAAAGCTCCTGCTCCGCTTTTCCCCGACGCTCCTGGAGGACGATCCCAAGCTGGCGAAACTCGTCCCCCTCATCACCGCGCTGAACGAAGACCTGGAGGAGCTGGACTTTGAAGGGGAGGGGCTTGACCAGGCAAAGTTCAAGAAGCGGGGGGACGCCGTACTCAAAAGCGCCTTCAAATTGGAGGCGGGGGGCATGGGGGACACGATTCCCGTGGGGCATATCCGGCGGGCCGCCTATTGGAGCCGTCTCGCCCCCGCAGGCAGACGGAAGCTCCTCCTCATTGAGAACGCCGACCGGATGCAGGAGAGCGGACGGAACGCCCTGCTGAAAATCCTGGAGGAGCCCCCTGAGCGGGCGGTCATCGTGCTGACCACCGCCCATAGCGGCGCGATGCTCCCCACGATCCTCTCGCGGCTGCGGCCCTACCGTTTCTATCCCCGAGGCGCGGACATAGAGAACGAGGTGATCCGCCGGGTGTTCCGGGACAGCGGGGCAGGGGAACCGCCGCCCGGAATGGCCGGGACCGGGAACCGCGTTACCGCGTATCTTGATTCCTTCCTCCCCGTGCCTGACGAGCGTATTGCAGCCCTGGCCGCGTTCTTTGCCGCGTCCCTGGCGTACCAGGCGGCGCTGGCGCTGCGGAACCGGGGCCCGCTTCCCGAAGCCCTGGTCGCGCTGGGTAAACGCGCCGCGCCCCTGGCCGAAGCCGCAGGCATGGAAAAATCGGGAGACGGCAGTCTGACCGCGGCCCAGATCGTGGCCGGCGCGGAGCGGTTTGACGCGCCGGGGCTCTTCTCGCGGTTTCTGGCGGCCCTGCTCAGTCTGGTGTCCGAGAGCCTCTGCGGTGAGCTTGCCGCGGGTCCGGGGGGAATCGCCCTAGCCGATGCGTGCAGGCGCTTATCCGCCGAAGCCGCCTCCTCGGTGAATGTCTACAACCAAAGCCCCGCCCTGGTCCTGGAGCGGTACAGCGCGGAATTCCGGCGGATCGCGGCGGCCCTATGAGAGACTTCATCAAACGCGCCCTCAAAAAGCTGAACAAACTCACCGCGGAGCAGATACAGGACCTCCTCCTCTCCGCCGCCGCCGAGATAGACCGCCTGGAAACCGTGCTGGACTCCCTCACCGAGGGCATCCTGGTCTGCGATACCCAGCACAGCCTGGTGATGGCCAACAAGTACGCCGGGCGCTTCCTCCCCCTGTCCCACAATGATCCCGGCGGCGGCCCGGTCTGGAACCGCGTCAGCCACCGTGCGCTGCGGGATTTCCTGGAAACCACCCTGCGGAACGGCGACCGCGTAGAGGAGCGGGAATTCGACGTGGACACGATGGGTATTCAGCGGCTGCTGTCCGTCAGCGTCCTGCCCCTGGCGCGGAAAGGCGAAGTGTCCGGCTCCCTGATCTACCTCCAGGACATCACGGGGAAGCGGGCCAAGGAAGCCCGGCTGCGGCGCGTGGAAAGCCTGGCCAGCCTGACAACCCTGGCCGCGGGGGTGGCCCACGAAATCAAGAACCCCCTGGGCTCCATTTCCATCCATATACAACTGATCCAGAAGGCCCAGGCCGCCAACAAGCGGCTGTACATCGAGGCCCACCCGGATGAACCCGATGATACGGGGCGGGGCCCTTGGGAATACTTCCGGCTCATCGACCGGTATATCGCCGTGGTCAACGAAGAGATCGACCGCCTCAACCGGATCGTGGTGGACTTCCTCTTCGCGGTCCGGCCCATGAACATGGACCTGCGGGAGGGGAACCTCAACACCCTCATCGGTGAATTGACCGGCTTTGTCCGCTTTGAACTCGAACAGGCGCATATTCAATGCGTCCTTGAACTGGACGAAAACCTCCCGTCCATCGCCTTTGACGAGCGCTACATGAAGCAGGCCCTGCTCAACCTCGTCAAGAACGCCATTGCCGCCATGCCCGGCGGCGGGGCGCTCAGGATTCAGACCGGGACCAATGACGCGGAGATACGCCTCAGCGTCAGCGATACGGGCGTGGGCATCAGCGAGGCACATGTGTCCAAGATATTCGAGCCTTACTTTACCACCAAAGAGAGCGGGTCCGGCCTGGGCCTCACGCTGGTATTCAAGATAATCCGGGAGCACCAGGGGGAGATCAGCGTCAAGTCGCGGGAAGGGGAGGGGACCTGCTTCACCATCACCCTGCCGGTTCCCCAGAAGGACCGGCGGCTGATCGCCTACGAAGGAGAGGCCCATGCGCTTTAAGCTCCTGATCGCCGATGACGAGAAGAACATCCGGCAGGGCTTGGCCGCCGCCCTCCAGATGGACGGCCATGAGGCGGTAACGGCGGCGGACGGCAATGAGGGCTGGAAGCGTTTCCAGAAAGGGGATATTGACCTGGTAATCACCGATCTGCGGATGCCGGGTCTCAGCGGCGAGGAGCTGTTAAAGCGCGTCTGCGCGGATAGTCCGGGGGTGCCGGTGATCGTGCTTACCGGGCACGGCACGGTGGAGAACGCGGTGGCCGCTATGCGGGACGGGGCCTACGACTTCATCACCAAACCCGTGAATCTGGACCGGCTTTCCCTCCTGGTCAAGCGGGCCCTGGCCAACCGCGAACTGGCGCTCAAACACCGCCGCGTTGAAGAGGAACTGGCCCGGCATAAGCAGTTTGAGACCATCGTCGGTTCCAGCGCCCCCATGCGGCGGGTCTTCGATACCATCAGCCGGGCCGCGCCCGCCAAGGCGTCGGTGCTGATCACCGGCGAGTCCGGGGTGGGGAAGGAGCTGGTGGCGGACGCCCTGCATGAACTCTCTCCGCGCAAGGGAAAGCCCCTGATCAAGGTGAATTGCGCCGCGCTGGCGGCAAGCGTCCTGGAAAGCGAGCTGTTCGGCCATGAGAAGGGGGCTTTTACCGGCGCGGTGGCCCGGAAGCGGGGCCGCTTTGAGCTCGCCCACGAGGGTACGCTCTTTCTCGATGAAATCGGCGAGATCGATCAGAACATTCAGATCAAGCTCCTGCGGGTGCTCCAGGAAAAGCGCTTCGAGCGGGTCGGGGGGGAGGAGACCATTGAGACCGACGTCCGCATCGTGGCGGCCACGAACAAGGATTTGCAGGCGGAGATCGAGAAGGGGAATTTCCGGGAGGACCTTTACTTCCGCCTGAACGTGGTGAATATCTACGTTCCCCCGCTGCGGGAGCGGAAGGACGATCTGCCCCTGCTTATCGCGGCGTTTCTCAAGGAATTCACCGTGGAGAACGGCAAAGCCATCGACGGCATTGACGAGAAGGCCCGCTCCATTCTCTACGCCTACTCCTGGCCGGGAAACATCCGGGAACTGCGGAACTGCGTTGAGAGCGCGGTGGTCATGGCCAAGGGCCCGGTGATTTCCGAGGGCGATCTGCCTCCGACGCTGCGAACCAGGACCGAGGAGGGCTGGATACGCATTCCCCTGGGTGCAACGCTGGAGGAGGCGGAGCGGGTGATCATCCGGGACACGCTTTTGTCGCTGAAGGGCAACAAGAGCCGCGCCGCGGAGACGCTGGCCATAGGCCGCAAGACGCTGCACCGGAAGCTGGCTGAGTATAACATGGCGGAGGAGGATGACGGCAATGAGGAATAACAGGAGCACCGGTACATTGTGTATCATCCTCCTCTTGGCAATCGCCGGCGGCGTGTTTGCCGGGGAAGGGGAGGGGAGGGGCAATTACCTGACCCTCAAGGTAGCGGTCATGGGGCCCGGCGATGAACTCTACTTCTGGTGGGGCCATATCGCCCTGATCATCGAGGACGCCGCGTCCGGGGAAAGCCGGTTTTATGATTACGGGCTGTTCTCTTTCGAGAACGACAGCTTCTTTACCAACTTCGCCTTTGGCAGGCTCCTCTACAGCAGCGGGGTTTCCCCAACGGCGCAGAATCTGAACGTGTACCGGCGGACCAACCGGGACATTACAGTATATACGCTGGATGTGCCGGCGGCCGTGCGGGAGAAGATACGCCTGTTCGCGGACTGGAATGTGCTCCCGGAGAACCGCGACTACTATTACCATCACTTTCGGGACAATTGCGCCACCCGCATCCGGGACATCATCGATCTGGCGGTTGACGGCCAGTTGAAAAGCCGCTTTGAGGCCGCGCCGGGCCGCTATACCCTGCGGCAGCATGTGCGGCGCCATACCTGGTTTAACCCCTTCTTTGACTGGAGTCTCAACTTCTGGATGGGCCAGGACATTGATACGCCTATCACGATTTGGGAGGAGATGTTCCTGCCCCAGGAGATCGGCGCCCGCATCCAGGATTTCACCTACCGGGACGCTTCGGGCGTTGAGCGGAAGCTGGTGCGTTCTGTGGAGGTTCTCAACCGGGCGGTGAACCGTCCGCAGGTCCTGGACGTTCCCCGCAGGCAGTGGCCCCGCGAGCTTGCCGTGGGCGTTTGTATCGCGGCGCTCTTGGTGCTCTTTGCGGGTCTCCGCCGCCGGGCGGGGCGCATTGGCCGGGCAGGGCAATGGCTTTGGGGCCTGAGTCAGAGCGTGATAGGGCTCTTCTTCGGCGCGGCAGGTACGCTGCTGTTCTTTTTGACTTTCTTTACCAACCACGATTACGCCTATCACAACAGCAATGTACTCTTTGTAAATCCCTTGCTCCTGGCGGCGGTTCCCCTGGGGATTCTGACGGCCCGGGGAAAGGCGCTCCCGGAGCGGCTGCTGCGGCTGCTGTGGACCTATGTGCTGTCAGGCGGCCTGCTGACCATGGCGATCAAGCTGCTTCCCGGCTTCTGGCAGCAGAACCAGGTAACCCAGGCATTGGTTTTGCCCTTTGCCATGGTACTCAGCGCCGTACCGGGCTGGTTTGGCCGGTGTATCAAGCGCCGCTGATATACCGCCCCGGTATTGTACCGGAGATTCATTTTTTCCCGTTTTTCCCTCACCCCGGCTTGACGCAAAACAAAATCCATGATAGTCTAGTTATGTGATTGGGTAACAGTCCCCGGTTGTGTAATGGTAGCACGGCAGACTCTGGATCTGCTTGTGGGGGTTCAAATCCTCCCTGGGGAA
>JAITHH010000228.1 GCA_031280065.1 Treponema sp.
ATGTGGGGGTAAACCGCGTGAATGATCCCCTGGCAAAGAAGGGATACCGGCTCTGCGGGGACGCGGACTTTCAGGCGGTGGCGGAGAAGGCCGCCTGCATTACCCCCGTACCCGGCGGGGTGGGCCCCATGACCATTGCCATGCTGCTGCGGAACGTGGCGGAGGCGGCGGAGAAGGAGCGGGTGCAGATCTAAAAAAGCTAATGAGCCCCTGGATCAATTACCATGAAGTAGACTATTATAGAAACAGCGAATCTATGGGCTGCTGCCTAGGTTCAAAACCAAAACCAAGGTAATCCGTCAATCTTAAAAGGAGGATGAGAATGAAACGGAGAACGTTGCCACTGCTCATATTCCTCATAATACTTACCCCGATGGTTGAGGCCAAGGGAAGCAAGGATAAATCGGGAACCGCCGGCGCGGCGGAATCTGCTGAATCCGGAGACGCGGGAACCGCCGAATCCGGGGGAGGAAGCGGGACCGTCTCTGAAGACGGTGAAACCGTTACGATAAGCGGGGGCAGTACGCTGGGGCCGACGACCAATGTGGCGTTTCTCAAGCTGTTTGTGGATCCTCCAACGGTTGATACAACGCCCTATTATGACGCGGCCACCAGAGAAATAAATAATTTAACCTTGAAGACGAAATTCATCCCGATTCCGGTAGAGATGCCTGATCCGGATTCGATGATGCCCGATGAACCGCCCCAAAGCATTCCAATGCCCGATAATACCCACTATGCGCTGACGGGAGAGGTGTTTTTTGACGATGAATTTGAAGAATACCACTATCAGCTTTGGCTTTGGAATATGGACGAACCTGCCTTGGTCTACACCGATGAACTCGTCGCCGAGAATTTTGAGGAGGCGGATTTGTATATCCCGGCCATGGTGGAATGGATTTTCTCCCATGTCTTTTCCGTCAGCGATGAATATGAACTGGGACTCGGCAAGGAAGAGCCGGAGGAGGATGATACCTCTCCCAACGCGGAATGGAAGCATAAATGGCTGTATCTGGGGATCAAGGGCGGTTTAACGTCCCGGTTCTACCTGTCGGCTCTTCCCGCTGACATTACCGAAGCGGATCAGAGTTCTTTGGGTTTTGAGGCGGGATTGCAGGCCGCAGTACAGTTCCTCCCCAATTTTGCCATCCAGGTAGAGGCGCTCTTTACCATGGATAAGGCGAAATTCAACTATATTGAACATCAGCCGAATACTAATGAAGCTGACGGGGCCTATCTCCGGGTGGATCATGACTGGGAATACTCATCCTATTCGCTGAACATCCCTGTTCTGATAAAGCTGCCCTTTAGGCCCCACCGTTTCCTCGTCGCGCCTTATGCCGGTATCTATGTTACCCTGCCGATTGGTGAAATGACCCACTATAATGGGAAAACCGGCGCGGAAGAGAGCTTTGACTGGAAGAATACCCTCCCGATTGGCTATATCGCGGGCTTTGATCTGGGGATCAAACTGGGACCCGGGGTGCTCTTTACGGACATCCGCTATGCGGCGGACATTGGGAAAGCGGCCCGGGATTCAGGGGATCTCTATACGCGGCACGGCCTCTCTTTCTCCCTGGGCTATGAAATCGGTTTAATCTCGAACAAACGCCGGGCGGCGTCCGCCGCTCCCGCGAAACCGGAACCCGCGCCGTAGGAAACTCCCGCCGCTGACGAACCAGCGGAAGCGCCCGCGGATGAGGAGACAGAGGACCCTGATTTCGCCCCGGCTGAGTGAGAGCCTGTTCAAGTAGAATTTTGAACAGGCTCTAAGGGGTATGTCAGCAGGGCCGTATAAATCGGCTCTGCTGACAAATTTCTTGAGGTTTTTTGAAGGAAAAAGACATTTTGTACCGATACTTATGATAGGCGAACTCCGGTAAATTTCGCCCGCACCGTAGGAGAAGATGATGAAACGGATACTGACAGCGCTTGCTTTCAGCGTGATTGCGGCGGCTATTTGCGGCGCCCAGACGCCTCCCCAGCGGGGGAATGGTACGTGGTATCAGACGGAATCCAAGAGTCTGGCCGCTTCCCACGCCACACTGCCGTTTGGAACCCGGGCAAGGGTGACCAACTTGAACAACGACAAGCAGGTTATTGTTACCATCACGAACCGTATCCCCGCTTCTTCCACCCGGATCATTGATCTGTCCCAGGAACCGGCCAAGAATATCGAGATGAGTCCCACCGGGACCACTCCGGTACTCGTGGAGGTCCTGCGTATTGGACGCAGAGGCAGCGACGAGGATGAGACCCCTCCCCCGCCGGCGGATACCACGACCGAGGCGACGCCTACCTACACGGTTACCTTTGATAAAAACGGAGGCGACACCGAGGCGAATCCTCAAACCAAAACGGTCGCCAGCCCCGCAACCACGATTGACGCATTACCAACGCCGCCCACACGAAACGGCTATAGATTCACCGGATGGAAAATGGCAAACGGTCAAGGCTTTGACGCGAGTACCGCTGTAACCGCCGATATGACCGTTACCGCGCAGTGGGACCTTATACCGCCGTCTTCCTTCATAGTTACCTTTGATAAGAATGGGGGCGACACCGAGGCGAATCCTCAAACCAAAACGGTTACCGCTCCGGCAACAAACGTTGGCGCTTTGCCAGCGCCGCCCACGCGAAATGGCTATAACTTCACCGGATGGAAAATGGCAAGCGGCCAGGCTTTTGACGCGAATACTCCGGTAAGCGCCAATATAACCGTTACCGCGCAGTGGGACCTTATACCGCCGTCTTCCTTCATAGTTACCTTTGATAAGAACGGGGGCGATACCGAGGCGAATCCGCAAACTAAAGTGGTTACCGCTCCGGCAACGAACGTTGGCACATTGCCAACGCCGCCCGCCCGAAGCGGCTATAACTTTACCGGATGGAGAATGGCAAGCGGCCAGGCTTTTGACGCAAATACTCCGGTAAGCGCCAATATGACCGTTACCGCGCAGTGGGACCTTATACCGCCGCCGCCAGCCCCGGCTCCCGCCCCAGCCCCTGCGCCCGCTCCGGCCCCAGCACCCGCGCCTGCTCCGCAGCGTACGAATGTTACCAACATTCGTATCACCATCCAGGAGAAAGAGCCGGAGCCCGCTCCTCCTCCGCCGCAACCGGCTCCCGCGCCCCAGCCAGCGCCCGCCCCGCAGCCGCCGGCAGTCATCTACCAGTATCAGATGATTACGCCGCCCGCGCCGGTGTATGTCCCCTTAGCCGGAGCGTGCCGGATACTGCCCAGGATGCCCGACCCGAGGAGCAATACCGTCTACCGGGTGCAGGTTGGTTCCTTCGTCTACCCCTTGCACGCACAGGCGGCGCTGGAACGGATACGGAGCATCGGCTTTACCGCCGGGTATGAACGCTATGATGACTATATCCGGGTGGTGATCCCCGGCATACGGGCGATGGATATGGCCGCTGTAGCCCAACGGCTCGGAGCCGCCGGATTCACGGAAGCCTACATCCGGGAAGAACGGTAAGGACGGAAAAGAGAAAAGGGCCATCGATTCGATGGCCCTTTTGCTTTTGGAAGTACGGCGTGTTTTTAACGGCGCAACAGCCGGTACAGGAAAAAATCCATTAGAAGCGCTTCCAGGCCGTTCAGCCCGGAACGCAGCAGCATATCAAATTCGGCGATGAGGCTCAGACAGGGCAGCGCGTCCGGGAACAGACGGGCCGCTTGAGTATAATCCTTGCGCAG
>JAITHH010000323.1 GCA_031280065.1 Treponema sp.
TCCCAGGGTCTGCGCCTTGACCGGCTGCCCGCCGCGCCCCGCTATGCCGCGCCCTTCTACCCCCTGGTCCGGTGTCTTTTCAGCTCCCGGCGGAAGACTATCAAGAACAACCTCATGCGCTTCGCCGCATCCCGGGCCGCCGGTATTCAGGCGGAGGAATTGAGCCAGGCGATCCTCCGCCGGGCCGGTCTTGCCCCGGAGCGCCGCGCCGAAAGTCTGGGGGTGGAGGATTTTGCCGCGCTTGCTGAAGCCGCGGCGTCGTATATACCGAAAGCGGAGGTCAGTCATGGGAATCGGTAGGGAGACGGAGGAAGCTGCGGAATTGCTTCGCACTATTGGCCGGCGGCTGGCGGCGGTACAGGAGCGGATACATGCGGCCTGCGCCCGCTCAGGCAGAGACCCCTCGGAGGTGCGGCTCATGGGAGTCAGCAAGTTCCATGACCGGGCCCTCGCGGACGCGGCCTGGGAAGCGGGTCTCAGGCTCTTCGGCGAAAGCCGCGTTCAGGAAGCCCAGGCAAAGTTCGCCGGATGGCGGCAGGAGCGCCCCGGTATGGAACTGCACATGATAGGCTCGCTGCAGCGCAACAAGGTCAAAGCGGCGGCGGCCCTCTTCGATTGCGTACAATCGGCGGACCGGGACGAGCTTATCACCGCGCTGGGCGTTCACTGCGGACAGATGTCCGGCGGAGGACGGACCGGTCCCCTCTCAATCCTGCTGGAATTGAACTCCGGCGAGGCGTCCAAGGGGGGCTTTGCGGATGAGGACAGCCTGTTCCGGGGGGCGGAGCTGGCCCTCTCTTTTCCGGGGCTGCGGGTGCGCGGGCTTATGACCATGGCGCCTTTCACCGGTAACCAGCAGGCGATCCGGGGGGCCTTCAGGTCGCTGCGCAAGGCCCAAGCCGCGCTCCAAGCCCGCTTTCCCGGCGGGGACTGGTCCGTTCTGTCTATGGGCATGACAGGCGACTTTGAAATAGCGATTGAAGAAGGCGCTACGCTGGTACGGATCGGAACCGCCCTGTTTGGGGAAAGAACTTGAGCGGCGTATCAAGTGCGGTTTGAAAACCGCGTTCCCCCATCAGGGCGGGTCTTTGTCCTGCGGGTTGAAGCGGGGAATGACTCGCATCTGTTCCCGATCGCCGGTTATCTGGTATACTCCCCCTATGTCATCATCATACCGAATTGAGCGGGTGGGGAATTTGATGCGGGAGCAGCTCGGCGCCCTCATCGTGGAAGGCAAGATCAAAGACCCCCGTGTCGACACGTTTCTTTCGATTACCAGGGTCTCCGTGTCCCGGGATCTTTCCTGCGCCGATGTATACGTTTCCAGTTATAAAAGCCCCGCTGGATTGGCTAAGGGAGTGCAAGGGCTCCAGAACGCCGCGGGCTTTATCCAGGCGCAGCTTGCGCGGCTGGTACGGCTGCGGCAGACTCCCCGGCTCCGCTTCCATGAAGATCCGGGACTGCGGGAGGGCTTTGACATCATCAAGAAGATTGAGGGCCTCGCCGCCGGTGAGGGGAATGGGCAAGCCTAACGCGGAAGGCCCTTCCGGCTGCGTCCTCCTCCATAAACAGCCAGGATTCACCTCCTTTGAAAGCCTGTACGCGGTAAAGCGGGCCTTCAAAGGCGCTAAGACCGGCCATGCGGGAACCTTGGACAAATTCGCGTCGGGACTGCTCATCGTGCTGGTGGGCAGGGCGGTCAAACTGACCCCCTGGTTTTCCGGGTGCGGAAAGGAATACCGGGGGATCATCCGCTTCGGGGTGGAAACCGATACCCTTGATCCCGAAGGAAGCCCGGTTGCCCAGGCTCCGGTCCCCTCGCGGGAAGCCGTCGCCTCGATCCTCCCCCAATTCACCGGCAGGATACTGCAAGCGCCCCCGGCCTACTCGGCGGTGCATGTGGACGGCAAACGGGCCTACGCCCTGGCCCGTTCCGGGGAAGCGCCCCGCATGAAGCCGCGCCCGGTGAGCGTCTCCAGGCTGGAACTCCGATCCTGGGACCCTCCCCTGGCGGAGATATTCGTGCAATGCTCCAGCGGAACCTACATCCGTTCCCTGGCCCGGGACATCGCCCTGGCCGCGGGATCGCGGGGACATCTGGCGGCCTTAACCCGGACCAGGGCGGCGGAATTCCGCCTGGAGGACGCCGCGCCCATGGATGAATCCGCCATCGCCGCCGCGCTTAAACCCATTGACCGGGAGATCACCGGCGCTTTGGGCCTTCCCTGCATTAACCGGGAACCGGAGGACTTAGCGGCGATCATCCGCGGCAAACCGCTGGATACCCTTTTGGACGGCATTGACCCCGTACCGGCGGCGGCCCTGTTCTGCGGCGATCAGTTTGCCGCGATAGCCGAGTCAGCGGATGGACGCTGGCGCTACGGCTGCGTCTACGCCCAGCCAGGCGGCAGGCAATCATGATCGTCCTCGACTGGCCCGGCTTCCTCGCCCCCGGCGGCCCTGACCTTGCGCGGGGAACCGCCATAACCGTCGGGGTCTTTGACGGCGTACACCGGGGGCATCAGGACCTCATCGCGCGGATAGTCCGCCGCGCTCCGCTCATCCCCACGGTCATCACCTTTAGGCGGAGCCCTAAGGAAATTCTGGGGAAGGACTGGGAGGGGGATATTCTGAGTCTCGACCGGCGGCTGGCTCTCTTTGAAAGCCTGGGGGCGGAGCTGGCCGTACTCATTGACTTTTCCGGGGACTTCAGTATACTAAAAGGCGGCGAATTTCTTGACCTGTTGCGGGGGCCGGGAAATATGCGGTTTCTGGCTGTTGGCGCGAATTTCCGCTGCGGGTTCAAACTGGATACCGGCGCGGCGGAGCTGGCGGCGCTGAACAGGGAAGCGGGCATTCCCACTGAGCTGGCGGAGCCGGTTACCGGGGGAGGGCTGACGGTGAGTTCCAGCCGCATACGGAGCGCCATCCGCCGGGGGGATATTGACGGCGCGGCGGCCTTGCTGGGCCGGAGGGCGGAGATCGACATAACGGGGCTTCCCGTCCAGGCTCGCGCCGGGGGGAGATGCTACCAGGCCCGTGCCGCACGGCGGATTATCCCGCCTGACGGCCGCTACCGGGCGCTGCTGTACGGGGCGGGGATTCCCTCCGGCTCGGAAACGGCGGTTGTGGTATCGGAGGGGGAGATTTTTGTTCCCGCATCCGCAGCGCCAGAGCGGATCGAATTGCTATCGTTTTAAGGAGTATAAAGATATGGCTTTAAACAAGGAAACAACGGCGTCCATTATCGGCAAGTTCGGTAAAAACGAGAAAGATACCGGCGCGCCGGAAGTCCAGATTGCCCTGCTGACCGAGCGGATCAACCAGCTTACGGAGCATTGCAAACAGTTCAAGAAGGATAAGTCCAGCCAGCGGGGCTTATTGATCCAGGTCGGTATGCGCCGCCGGATGCTCAAGTACCTCCAGCGGACGGATATAGGGAGATACCGGTCGCTGATCAAGGAATTGGGGCTTCGCAAATAGCCATCGGCTTAATAGCCGCCGGCTATTAAACTGGCGGCGGATCAGTGAGAGAAGGAAAGAATGGTTCAACGAATTACCTATCAAATTGCCGGAGAGGATCTTATCCTGGAAACCGGCAGAATTGCGAAACAGGCCAACGGCGCGGTCTTTGCCCAATACGCGGGTTCAGCGGTGATCGCCACGGTCTGTTCTTCGGCGGACGCTGTGGAGGGCCTGGACTACGTGCCCCTGACGGTGGATTACAACGAAAAATACTACGCTGCGGGGAAAATTCCGGGGGGCTTCATCAAACGGGAAAGCCGGCCCAAGGACAAGGAAATCCTCGTGTCGCGGCTCATCGACCGGCCCATGCGCCCCCTCTTTGATAAGCGCTTTGGCCGGGAGATTCAGGTGGTGCCCACCACCCTGTCCGCGGATCAGGTCAACCCGCCGGACATTCTGGCTATCATCGCCTCGTCTGCGGCGGTGCATATCTCGGACATCCCCTTTAACGGCCCCATCGCGGGGGTGCGGGTCTGCGTCCTGGGCGATGAACTGGTCGTCAACCCCACCTACGGCCAGATCGAAAAGTCCCGGCTGGAGATCGTGGTGGCCGGCACAAAGGACGGGATCACCATGGTGGAAGGCGGCGCGTCCGAAGTGGACGAAGACCTGATGATTTCCGCCTTGGAGAAGGCCCAGGCGACGATCCTGGAGCTTTGCGGGCTCCAGGAAAAGCTGCGGGAACTGGCCGGTAAGGAAAAGCTGCCCCTCGCGGAAGTTTCCTATACGCTGGAAAACCGCGAGGCCATCCGAGGCGCCGCCTATCCCCGGCTGGAGACGGCCTGTTTTCTCAAAGGTAAGCAGGAGCGGGGGAACGCGATTCACGCGGTCAAAGCGGACCTGGCCACCCAGTATGCGGAACAGGTGGCGGATGAGAACCAGAAGAAGCTCTTTGACGCCCTCTTTGAGGATATGCAGTACGAGATACTCCGCTCTTCGATCCTGGACAAGGGACTGCGGGTGGATGGACGGGGAACCGAGGATATCCGGGACATCACCTGCGAGATCGGCGTCCTCAAACGCACCCACGGTTCCGCCCTCTTTACCCGGGGGGAGACCCAGGCCCTGGCGGTAACCACCCTGGGCACGGTCTTTGACGAGCAGATATTCGATGACATCGAGGGGGACAAGCGGGAAAACTTCATGCTCCACTACAATTTCCCCCCCTATTCCGTGGGGGAGGTGGGCCGTATGGGTACGGGCCGCCGGGAGATCGGCCACGGCAACCTGGCCCGCCGGTCTTTGGAGGCGATGATTCCCTCTAAGGATGAATTCCCCTACACCATCCGGGTGGTTTCTGAGATCATGGAGTCCAACGGCTCTTCCTCCATGGCCACGGTCTGCGGGGGTACGCTCTCCATGCTCCATGCGGGGGTGCCCATGAAGAAGCCTGTGGCGGGAATCGCTATGGGACTCATCACCGAGGGCAAGGGCGGGCCTGGAGATCGTTTCGCGGTGCTCTCGGACATCCTGGGCGAGGAAGACCACTTGGGGGACATGGACTTCAAGGTGGCCGGTACGGAACAGGGCATCACCGGGTTCCAGATGGACATCAAGATCGCCGGGGTGAGCCCGGAGGTGATGCGGAAGGCCCTGGATCAGGCCAAGCGGGGCAGGCTCCACATCCTCTCTATTATGAACAAGACCATCAGCAAGCCTGCGGGCAGCATCAGCGAATTCGCCCCCAAGATCGTTACCCTGCGTATCGAGGTGGACAAGATAGGGGCCCTCATCGGGCCGGGGGGCAAGAATGTCAAAGCCCTCTGCGAGCAGTACAGCGTGAGTATCAACACCGAGAATGACGGTACGGTTACTATCTATGGGAAGAACGCCAAGGACGCGGAGGAGGCCAAGGCCGCGTTGATGTGTATCGTCTCTGACACGGAAACAGGCAGGGTCTACAACTGCGTGGTGCGGCGGGTGATGGAGTTCGGCGCCTTTGTGGAGATCCTCCCCGGCAAGGAAGGGTTGGTGCATATCTCCAAACTTTCCCGGCAGCGGATCGCCCAGGTTACGGATGTGGTAAAAGAGGGCCAGGAGATACCGGTAAAGCTCCTGGAGATTGACAAGATGGGAAGGCTCAACCTTTCCTATATTGACGCCATTGATCCCGGCGGGGAAGCGGAGGAGCGGCCCCGGCGGGATGAACGCCCCAGACGGTACTAAACCCAGGAAGGGACATGTCCAGGCCGGAAGCACCAGAGCCCATTGTAAAGATCCGTAAAAAGAGCGGGGCGATTCCTCTGCCCCAATACGAAAGCGAGGGGGCCGCAGGTCTGGACATCCGGGCCTTTCTTCCGGCGGATCTCACGATCCCTTCCCTGGGGAGGGCCCGAATTCCCACAGGGCTTTTTCTGGAGATTCCCCCAGGTTATGAGGCCCAGGTCAGGCCCCGGTCAGGGCTGGCAGCGCGGCAGGGATTGACGGTGCTTAACACCCCCGGCACGATTGATTCAGATTACCGGGGGGAGCTGGAAATCATCCTTATCAACCTGGGGGCTGAAGCGTTTATTGTCCGCAGCGGGGAACGGATTGCCCAGTTGGTAATTGCGCCGGTCAGCCGGGCGCGGATAGCGGAGGTCCAGGCCCTCTCGGACTCCAAGCGGGGGGATGGGGGCTTTGGTTCCACCGGAATATGAATGCGGATCGGGAATTGGCCCGGAGCCGTTCCGTATCCTGGACGGTTTTCCGGTACATCGTGGGCGAAACCATGTTTTCATTTCTGGTGGCCTTTCTCTTTTTCTTTTTTATTTTCTTCATTAATCAACTGCTCCTGATGGCCCAGGATATTCTGAGCAAGCGGGTTCCCGTTGGTCAGGTGGCTCTGCTGGTGCTCTTTGCCCTTCCTTCCATTGTTGCCCTTTCGGCGCCCTTCGCGTCCCTGGTGGGTACCCTAATGACCGTCGGGCGGCTCACATCGGACAATGAAATCCTGGTGATGCTTTCGTCAGGGCTTTCGTACCGGAATATCTTCCTCCCCGCCCTGGCGGTGGGGATATTCATATCCCTTATATCCTTCTTTACCAATGACGTGCTCCTGCCCGCGGGAACCGTAGAATACGCCAAACTCTACCGCCGTATCCTGGCTTCCACGCCAGCCCTGGAATTGGAGGCCAATACGGTAAAGCGGTTTAAGGACACGGTGGTGGTAACCGGCAACGTGGAGGGAAACGTCATCGATGACGTGCTCATTTTGGACAAAACCAGCGATGGGGAACGGCGGCTTATCCTGGCCAAGAGCGCGGAACTGCGGGATGCGGGAAAGGAGGGCCTGAGCCTGGATATGAACCGGGCCTTTATTCAATCCTCCAAGGAGATTGCCCGGCGGGACTACGATTACGCCTCCAGCAGTTTCCTGCGCTACTGGGTGCCCCAGGAGGATCTGATCCAGGCGGTAACGGCCCCGGGCCCAAGGGAGATGAGTTCCCTGGATGTTTTCCGGGAGATCCGGCAAAAAGAGCAAACCCTGGCGGGTAAGCTGGATGCCCGGTACGGGAAATTGCTGGAATACGGCCTTCCGCTGGAGCAGATACTTCGCCAGGGGCCTGACCGTGAAAGCTGGAACCGGCGGGCCAATATGACCGCGGCCTTTGCCAAGGAGCGGGAAACAATAAAAACCGTGCAAAGGGACATGAGCCTCCTGATATACCGTTTGGAATTCTACAAAAAGTTCTCCATCCCCTTTGGGGCCCTTTCCTTTGTGTTCCTGGCGGTTCCCCTGGGCCTCTTGGCGAAAAAAAGCGGGCAAACCGTGGGCTTTATCTTCGGGCTTCTCATCGCGTTCCTCTACTGGGCCATGCTGCTGGGGGGGCAGACCTTGGGAACCCGCTTGGGCTACTCCCCCTTCTGGACCATGTGGCTGCCCAATATTCTGGCCGTCGGGGTGGGACTGTTCATGTGCGCGGTGAGGATCCGGCGATGATTCTGGACCGGTATCTTCTCAAGCAGTTTTTTCCGGTTTTTGCGGTGGCAGTTTCTATGTTCATGCTCCTCATGTCCCTGGTTGATCTGTTTGCCAACCTGGTGCGCTACCTGAACTACGAGGTGCCCTTCAAGCAGATTCTGCTGGTGAGCCTCTACTACCTTCCCAAAAGTTTTTCCTTTGCCCTGCCCATCGCGCTGCTCTTCGCCGTGGCCTATACCCTGGGGGACCTCTACGCCCGTAACGAGCTGACCAGTATTTTTTCCTCGGGCATTCCCTTTTGGCGGTTCAGCGCGCCCTTTATCGTTCTGGGGCTCCTGTTTTCCCTCTTCTCCTTTTTTTTTTGAAGACCAGGTGGTGATCCCCACATTCAAACTCAAGAACGATCTGGCCCGTTTTCTGCTGCATCAGCAGCGTACGGAGAACAATTCGGACATTGTGATCAAAGCCCAGGGCGGCAGGCTCATCTATGCGGTGGACTATTACGACGACGCCACTTCATCC
>JAITHH010000331.1 GCA_031280065.1 Treponema sp.
CAGGCTAAAGCCTTCGCGCATCTGTGCTAATAGGGGGTATTGCGAGCGCTACACCGTGCCGCATATTCGGGCTCAACGCCCTGCGGGCGCGATGTTGGGTGTGCCCCGCTCAGGCTAAAACCTTCGCGCATCTGTGCTAATAGGGGGTATTACGAGCGCTACGGCGGGCCGCATACGCCGGGTCAACGCCCTGCGGGCGCGGATGCTTGGCGCTCACTGCTCAGGCTAAAGCCTTCGCGCATCTGTGCTAATAGGGGGTATTGCGAGCGCTACGCCATGCCGCATACGCTGCCTCAACGCCCTGGCGGGTGCTTTTGTTTGCCGCGCACCGCTCAGGCTAAAGCCTTCGCGCATCTGTGCTAATAGGGGGTATTGCGAGCGCTACGCCATGCCGCATACGCTGCCTCAACGCCCTGCGGGCGCGGATGCTTGGCGTGCACTGCTCAGGCTAAAGCCTTCGCGCATGTGTGCTAATAGGGGGTATTGCGAGCGCTACGGCGGGCCGCATACGCCGCCTCAACGCCCTGCGGGCGCGGATGCTTGCCGCGCACCGCTCAGGCTAAAGCCTTCGCGCATTTGTGCTAATAGGGGATATTGCGAGCGCTACGGCGGGCCGCATACGCCGGGTCAACGCCCTGCGGGCGCGATGTTGGGTGTGCCCCGCTCAGGCTAAAGCCTTCGCGCATCTGTGCTAATAGGGGGGATTGCGAGCGCTGCACCGGGCCGCATACTCTAGCCTAACGCCCTGACACGCGGTTTTCCCCCATTCTTGACAGCCCGTTATTATGCACTATATTTAGGAAAGGAGGGGTCCTATGGAAACATCAGCGTCATTAAACGATTCTGGTATCGCGCTTACCGAAGCCAACAGGCCCTACGAGGCAATCCCCTTGTTCCAAAAAGCCCTGATCATGGATCCCGAAAACCCCCTGTTATGGATCAACTTAGGTATTGCCCAACAGCGGACCGGCGATTACGAAGAAGCGCTGGCGAGTTTTCAACGGTCGGTGTGCATCGAAGACCGGCTGGCCGCGCCCTGGGCGTCAATGGGGCTTATCTATTACGAACAGGAACAGTTCGATCTGGCGGAAGAGTGCTACCATTCGGCGCTGTACCGCGATGGGGACGCCCCTATGACCTGGAATAATCTGGGGGTACTCTACTTTGCCGAGGGCAACTACGAAGATGCCCGCCATTGTTTTGAAGAGGCGGTGAGCCTTGCGCCCCTGTACTACGAGGCGCTCTTCAACCTGCGGGACGCCTGTAGGGAACTGGAAGACTACCGGGCCGCGGCTGAATTTGAGCGGGTACTCTCCAGCATGGAGGCGGGCGCGTCAATCCCGCGGGGTATTGACCGGTGAGAATTCTCTACATCGCGGAAATCGTGGGGAAGGCGGGTATTTATGCCTTCAAAAAGAGCTTACCGGCGCTCAAACAGCGCTATGCCGTCAACTTGGTCATCGCCTGCGCTGACGGCGTGACGGGCGGGAACGGTTTGGGCCGGAATCATGCGGCGTATCTCCATAAGCTGGGGGCTGATGTGCTTACCACCGGGGATTGCTGCTTCTATAAGAAGGATCTGGTGGAAAACATGGGCCGCATCCGCTATGTCCTGCGGCCCGAAAACCTCAATCCCGCCGCTCCGGGCGCGGGCGCGAGGGTGTTCCACGCGGGAAATGAAAAGGTCGCGGTGGCGGTTCTCCTGGGGCAGAGCGGTTTTACCCGGCTCCATGGGGAGAATCCCGTGGCCCGGCTCCCGGCCCTGCTGGAACGGCTGCGGAAAGAAACTCCATATATAATCGTCGATTTCCATGCGGGCGCTACCGGCGAAAAGCGTACCCTCTTCACCGCTTTGGACGGGCTGTGTTCCGCGATCATCGGCTCCCACAGCCGGGTTCAGACCGCCGATGCGGAGGTATTCCCCGGAGGAACCGCGGTTATCACCGACGCGGGACGCACAGGCAGCGTTGACTCAGTGGGCGGGGCGGACGCGGAGAGCCGCATCAAGGAATACCTGTCGGGGATACCCGAATGGACCAAGGACGCCTGGGGCCGGCTTGAGATTCAAGGGGTCCTTATCGACATTAACCGTGACGGCAAAGCCCGGTCAATCGAGCCTATCCGGGATTCAGCGCCAGACGCGCCGGGGAGTCTTACGGCGGCCGAAAACGATCCGGCTGCTGAGGAGCCGGAATGAACCAAACCGCGCTTGTCCGGGAGGTGTCCGGGCCGCTCGTTACCGTAAAACCGAATCCTCCCGCCGCCTGTTTTGGCTGTCTCCAAGGCGAGTGCCGGGATAAGGCCGGTCTGATCGTGGCGGAGAACCCGGCGGGGTTTGAACTTGCCGCGGGCCAGGTGGTTGAGACGGAGTTTCCCGGCGTTCATGCGCTGCGGCAGGCGCTTATGGCGGCGGTCCCGCCCATCCTGGGTTTCGCCGCCGCGTATTTTCTTGCTGGTCTTTTCCTTCCCGCTTCC
This sequence comes from Treponema sp., assembly GCA_031280065.1. The sequence goes on from JAITHH010000331.1 coordinate 2,476, forward strand.
GGGGAGCCGCTGCGGGCCGTTTGCGGGGTTGCCGGTCTTTTTCTCGCGGGTTTTATCCGTTACCGCTTCCGCCGCTCCTCTCCCGCGCTGCCCCGAATTGTCCGCGTTATAGGCGAACACTAAGACATACCAGTCAGCGGGGAGTTGTATCCGCAAAGAGGATACACGGCTTCCCCCGCCTATAAACCCTTGACGGATCGTACCCGTCATTTTATCATTGTACTAGATGAATAGTACAAGTGTTGAACCAGGAATCACTTTTTCCCTGGACCCATCTAATGGCGTGCCGATTTACCGGCAGATCATCCAGCAGATCGAATACGCCATTCTGTCCGGGCGGATGCGGCCTGGAGACCGGCTGCCCACGATCCGTTCCCTGGCGGTGGAACTTAAAACCAACCCGAATACTATCGCCAGGGCTTACGGGGAATTGGAAATCCGGGGAATCCTGGCGACCCAGGTGGGGAGCGGTACGTATATCTCCGACAAAAAGCCGACGGCAGGTGAAGACGGCCTGGCCCGGAAGATAGAAGAGGTGCTGAGGCGTTTTATCCAGGAGATGCGGGGGCTGGGGGTGGAGAAGCGGGAACTGATACGGATGATCGATGAATATCGAGAACAGACAGCGGAGAATAAGGAGCAGGGAGCGGCACATGGCTAAGATAGACGGCAATAATGGAAAACATCGAGAAAACAGCGCAGCGGCTTTCGTGAAGAACAAACGCCGGGGAGCGGAGGCGGATTTTACCCTGGGCCTGCTGCGGTTTTTGATGTTCGCTGCCGCGGCGGGCATGACTGCGGCTTTGGGCCTCTTCCCGCAGATGCTCTCTGATTGGGCGGGAATGGCTCTCTGCGGCGGTCTTTACATGCTTGCGCTGATTCTAGTCTGCGTCCGCAAGGCCGACGAGTGGGAACGGGCCATCGTGCTCCGCTTCGGCAGGTTCCACAAAGTCCGGGGGCCGGGGCTGTTCTTTCTCCTGCCTATTGCCGACCGCGTGGCCCGGAAGGTGGACATCCGCATCCGGGTAACGGACTTTTCCGCGCAGGAAACGCTTACCAAAGATTCGGTTACGGTTACGGTGGACGCCCTGTGCTTCTGGCTGGTCTGGGACCCGCAAAAGGCGATTCTTGAGGTTGAGGATTACGAGGATGCGGTGGTGCTCTCCTCCAAGACGGCCCTGCGGAACGCCGTGTCCAGCCATGATCTTTCGACCTTCCTGGAGCGGGGGGATTTGATCGAGAAGCAGATTCAGGAAGAGGTGGATAAGAAGACGACGGAGTGGGGAATCACGGTACAGTATGTGGAGATCACCGACATCCAGATACCCGAACCCTTGCAGGATTCGCTGTCCCGGCTGGCTCAGGCGGAACGGGAGAAGAAGGGGCGGATTCTGCTGGCGGAGGCGGAGATCGAGATTGCCCGGAAGCTGGAAGAGGCGGTGCGGATTTACTCCCAAAACGAACCGGCGATGAAGCTCAAGATTCTCTCGATATTGAACGAGGGGCTCAAGGCGGGGAACTCCATGATGCTGGTTCCCAACTCCATTGCCGAGGAGCTTGAGACCAAGGACATCTTCGGGCTGGAGGCGTTGAATGAATTGCGGAAGCGGTAAGACGGCCCTAGGGTAACGCTGATTGCGGACCTTCGGTCCGGCGGATGAAACCGCGGATTACACGGATAAAAAGGATGGCACAGATGAGTAGAAACAACATCAGTGTCGAACCGAAGGTCCGCAATCCGTGTCATCTGCGGTAAAAAAACAGTAACCAAGGAACCGCAGATTGCACTGATGAAAAAGATACCGCAGATGAAGAGAAACAAAATCAGCGTCGAACCGAAGGTTCGCAATCTGTGTACATCCGTGCCATCTGCGGTTTAAATCCGTACCGAACCGAAGGGACGCAATCCGTGGACTTTGTTTATAAAACCTGATTTAATCATAGTTACCCTATTAAAGTAGCACTGATTGCGCCATATATGGCGAATGCTCGGCTGCATAAATCAGTGCTTCCCTAGGACGGGGGGATTTATGGGTAAAAAAAGCTGGCTGGGAAAATATTTTTGGTCCTACCTCCTCATCGGCGTCTTCCCCCTGCTCCTGGGCTTTGTGTTTTACTATACGAACATCACCACCGTGGAGCGGGAGGTGGCGAACAACAATTTCGCCGCCCTGGAAAAGGCCGGGAAGGAACTGGATTACATGGCCGGGGAGATGAAAAACATCGCCTACCATCTTTCGGGGTACCTCACCGAAACCTTCCCCGGGTCCTTTGATGAGGGCGCCGCCCCCAAGGACCTGTTGTCCCAGCGGCTCAAGACCTACGAGGAGGCGCTTAAATTCCCGGTGAGCATCGTCCTTTTTTTCCGGGGACGGACCGAGCTGTACACTTCCCAGGGGATCATGGCCTACCGGGATTTCGAGCGGGCCGTGGAAAGGGAAGGGGACCTTACCATGTCGGGCTTTTACACCGCCATCAACGGCCTGCGGAACAACGCCTCCTACCGGCTTGCCCACAACTTTTTCTCCGGCCGGAAGGACGCCACGGGGGTGGTGTATTTCTACCCCCTGCCTTACCTGGACATGATTCCCCGGGCGACCCTCTGTTTTATCTTCCAGAGCGTCAGCATCAGCGGGGTCCTGGAAAATTATCTGGGGGAAAACGCGAGGACGGTTTATTGTTTCAACGAAATGCTCAAGCTCTTGTACGCCGGGGGGTCCCCGAATTTGCCCGAAAGTTTTACCAAGCCCCTGGCGGGAATCAAAGGGGTGGGGGTCCAGAAACGGAGGATAAACGGCGGACGCTACGTGGTCATGCGGTCCCTGTCGGAAAATACCGGCGTGAGCCTGGTTTCGGTTACGGAGGAGGGGAAATTTTTCTCCCGGATCCGGGATACAAAACTGGTCCTCCTGGGATCTATGGTGCTGCTGGAACTGATTATCCTCATCCTCGCGGTGGTGATGACCCGGCGGAATTACAAGCCCATCAGCAGCCTGTTAAATAATTTCGGGGGCTCCGGGTGGAAGCATGAAAGCCAGGGGGATAATGAATTCGATTTTATCATGGGGAAGATGAATACCATTGAAGAAGAGAACCAGGAGCTGGCCCATACCCTGGACCGGCAGCGGCCCATGGTCGCCTGGTCCTGCATCAGGACGCTCCTCATGGGGGATTACGGCGGCACGGAGGAGATGAACTACTTTCTCAAATGCGCCGCCATCAATTTTCCCTACCCCTGGTTTTTCGTCCTCATCGCCGCTCCGGTTTACGAAGAGGGCGCGGACCTGAACCGCCGGATATCCCTCCTCCTTTCCGCCCTGGACCGGCACGATTTTCCCCAATGCCGCCTCTACGGCATCGAGCTTATTCTGGAGCATCAGGCCGCAGTGATCGTCAATGCTGGGGAAACCCGGCGGGAGGGATCGGATATCCGCAGCGCCGCCGCCGCTTTGCTGACGGACTACCTCGGCGGACAGTACGGCATAAAAATAAAAATCGGCGCCGGGCGGCTCTACGACCGTCCCGAGGCGGTCAAGGCCTCCTTTCTGGAAGCCAATGCGGTGATGACCGACTACCTCCTGGGGCCCCGGAACGTCATGCTCTTTGAAGAGGCCGCGAGCCTTGGGAACGAAGGCTGCCGCTATCCGGTGATCGAGCAGTCCCTGTACATCCAGAGCATCAAGCAGGCGAACACCGAAGGCGCCCTCAAGGCGGTGGACGCCATGGCCGCCAAGGCCGGGGAGGCCGGTTCCATCCCCGTTACCCAGTGCCTGTGCTTCGACATCATCAATACCATGATCCGGGCGGCGAACCAGCTCAACGGCGAGATTCCCCTCAAGGACCTCAAGGCCCTGACCGGCTTTACTGATCTGGAACAGTTCCGGCTCAAGGTCCGGGAGATAACCGGGGAAATTTGCCGCAGATCCGGGGAGGCGCGGAAAGAAAAGGACAGCCGCCTCAAGGCCCGGATCATCAGCTATGTCCACGAACAGTTTTGGGCCCCGCAGTTCAGCCTGCAGGAGGTGGCGGATCATTTCGACATTTCCCCCACCTATCTGAGCCGGTTTTTCAAGCAGGAGACGGGCTATAATTTTATCGAATACATTTCCATGCTCAGGATGGATAAGGCGAAGGAACTCCTCACCGGCACCGGGAAGCAGATCAAAGAAATCGTCCGCGACGTGGGCTACATGGACACCGCCAGTTTCCTCCGCAAATTCCGGGCCCTGGAGGGGATAACCCCCGGCCAGTACCGGGAACGGATGAAGTAGGCCGGGCTGCCCGAACCCAATACTAGATTTTTTTCTTCCTCACCGCCTCTTCCATGGGGAGTCCCGTGTCGTAATCCAACTGACGGGGTTCGTACTCCTCGTTTTCCCGCTGCCGGGTATAGCCGTCGTTTTCCCAGACCGGCTGTTTGTCCTTCCGCCAGGGCCGGGCCGTCCACTGATAGCCCCGGTAGATGTCCCGGGTACGGTTCATGTTTTCCAGCAGCGCATCGTGGAGTTTGTTCCGGGCCGCGGCGGAGTCCTCGCAGTCGATCCGGTTGACCATCTCGTGGGGGTCTTTTTCCAGGTCGTAGAATTCATCCCGGTCCAGAAGGTTAATCACCAGCTTATACCGTTGGCTGACCGCGGCCCGCATCATTTGAAGGCCGCCGAACCCGTCATGATCCACTTCGTAGCGGGTAAACTCGATGAACACCTCTTCGTTAATGAGCTTCCGGGTATCGTAAATCTGGGGCAGCATACTCTTTCCCTCAAGGAGTTTGGGGAGGGGGAGGCCCAGGTAATCCATGACCGTGGGAACCAGATCGATATGGGAAGCCGGGGCATCCACAACTTTGCCCTGTTCTCCCCCCCGGATAATGAGGGGGATATTCGCCACTTCTTTGTACGCCGCGGCGTTCTTGCTTTCCAGTTTATGGGCGCCCAGCATATCCCCGTGATCGGAGGTGAAGATCACCAGGGCATCGGGGGCGACTTCGTTCACCCGGCTAATCACCCGGCCTATTTCGGCGTCCACAAAACTGTTGCACCCCAGACGCAGGGCCAAGGACCGGGAAGGCCGGTTTATTTCTTCCGCCCCCCGGTGGAGCTTTTCCCCCGCCCAGAGCCGCTGCAAGAGAGGCTTGTCCGCAAGATCGTCGGAGAAGACCGGACTGTCGTCGAATTTGAAACCCTCGTACATGGTATTGTAGGGGGCGGGGCAGAGGAAGGGACCGTGGGGTTCGTCGTAGGAGACCGCCAGAAAAAAGGAGTTCTCCCTGTTTTCCTCAAGGAAGTCCAGGGCCCGGCTGGAACAGCGGTGGGCGTAGGTGAACTCCGCGCACATCCAGGGTTCATAGGCGCTTTCCGGCCGCCGGGATTTACGGCGTTCACCGGGATTGAGTTCTTCCAGGTAGGTCCGCATATCGTACCAGTACTTTTTGTCCCAGCCTTCGGGGCAGCGGCCGGTGCCGAAATAATCCCCCCCGTCCAGATGCCACTTCCCGATATAGCCGCAGCGGATTCCCTGACCGGCCAGGCGCTGGCCGATGGTTTTTACATTGTCCCCCAGGGCGATGGAATTGGCGGTCATGCCGTTGGAATGGGGAAACAGGCCGGTAAACAGGGCCGA
>JAITHH010000120.1 GCA_031280065.1 Treponema sp.
AAAGATTCTGCTTATCGCGGCTGCTGTTTTGCTGACAGCAGGTTCATTGGCCTACGCCCAGAGCGATGCTCAAAGCGGCGATCCCGGCGGCGCTCTGGACGGCGGAAGCGCCTGGTGCGGACGGCCCCGAGGCGCGCCGGGGCCGGGCGGCTGCGGGGACGGCTCTGGCGGTTACGATGACCGCTATGATCGCGGCAGGGATTCTGGCGGCGGGTTCGACTGCCATTAGCGGGAGGAAACATGGACATTCTTAGGCGGGAGAAATTCCCCCGCTGCTGCGGAGGCGGCGGCATGAACGGATTTTATAAAAGGAGCGGGACATGAAAAAGTATCTGTGTGTTTTAGCGGCCCTCATAACAGGCGGCGCGGTGTTCGCTCAAAGCGGGGCGCTCAATGTGGTGAAGCCCGTGATTGCCGACCGGGATCTGGTCATCCAGATTGCGGAGGTAACGGAAAACGCGGTCTTCTATCCCGTGGACATCGAGGGAACCCGGCTTGAGATTTTGGCAGTGAAGGCCCCGGACGGCACAATCCGCACGGCGTTCAACACCTGTCAGGTGTGCTCCGGATCGGGCCGGGGCTTTTACAAGCAGCAGGGCACGGTCCTGGTCTGCCAGAACTGCGGCAACCGGTATCGCATGAGCCAGGTGGAAATTCAAAGCGGCGGCTGCAATCCTGTGCCGATTTTCCCCCGGAACAAAACGGTAACAGGCGCTGCCATTACCATCTCAAAGGAATTCTTGAAAGAAGCCAAGACGATTTTCGCCCGCTGGCGGCGGAGTTAAGGAGGAGCGCGGAATATGAAAACCATGAGAAGCGCGGCAGTATTGCTGTCCCTGTCTTTTGCGGCGGTTTCCTGCGGCAACCTGGATGTGGTGGGAAAAGATTCAGCGGCTTCATTTGAAAAAGTACTGAACCAGAACCCCCAGGCGGTTGCGCCGGACGAGATGAACGGCGGCTGGTCCCTGTCCGCGCCGGACAGCAGCGCCCGGTTTATCTGGAGCAGGAATTTTGCGGAAAGCCCCCTGCATGATGTGATGGTGGAACTGGACGCGGGGCCTTTCATCAATGCGGGGCTTGATCCGGCGAAGCTCCCTGAACAGTACGCCTTTTACGAGGGAAAGCTGATGGTGGGCGCAAAACTGGGGCAGGAACAGTTACGCTACCAGGGCCAGGTTACGCCCTTGGCCTCGTATCAGCAGATTGTGAAGCTCAAGCGGAGCGCGATTGGGTATCACGGGGCGCTGGATCATTACGGGGTGAATCTGGGGGATGGGAATCTTTTTGAGTGGGCCAAGGACATGGCGGTGAACGACAAGGATATTGTGTTTGTGCTGAATCCTGATCCGCTGATTGCCGCGGGGATTGATCCCAACAGCATTGCGGGCTGGATTTTTGCCAAGGTTACGGTGGATGACGCGGATGGCAAACCAATCCAGGTGGACAAAATACTAAAACCCTTTAATCTGTTATAACCATTTTATGTCAATGGGGGGACCGGGGGGCAAAACGCGCAAGCGTTTTGACGGAGCGCTGTTGCGGCGCAGGGATGCGCCGCGGTGTTGCGAAGGCGCCCGGAGGCCCGAAACAGGACGTTGAGGGCCGCAGGGTGGGCCCCCCGGCCGCGCTCTGCTCAGGCTAAAGCCTTCGCACATGTGTGCTAATATTGGGGGATTGTGTGCGCTACGCCGTGCCGCATTTGCCGGAGTAACGCCCTGCGGGCGCGTTTGCTTGGCGGGGGCGTTGCGGGGGCAAAACGCGCAGGCGTTTTGACGAAGCGCTGTTGCAGCGCATGGATGCGCTGCGGTGTTGCGGAGATGCCCGGAGGCCCGAAACAGGATGTTGAGGGCCGTAGGGGAACCCCCGCATGGGGGGTAGCGGAGAACCCGGAGGGTTCGGAGCGAGGGGGGCATCCCCCCCTTTAATCTTCTTATTGCGATTACGATAAACAGGAGTTGATTCATGGAAAGCCAAACGCTGTCAATCGGCGGCATGACCTGCGCGGCCTGCGCGGGACGGATCGAAAAGACCGTGCGGAAAATCGAGGGAGTCGGCGCCGCAGCCGTAAACCTGGCAACAGAAAAACTGCTTGTGGAATACGCGGGCGCGCAAACCCTGTCCCGGGTCAAAGAAGCGGTAGTCAGGATCGGCTACGAAGTATTGGAAAAACCCGCGGGAACCTCCGTTACCATTCCCATCGGCGGCATGACCTGCGCGGCCTGCGCCCGGCGGGTCGAAAAAGCCCTGCTCCAGCTTGAGGGCGTTGAAAGCGCTTCGGTGAACCTGGCCACGGAAAAAGCCTCCGTGGTCTACCGCCCCCAGACCCTGCGCCTTTCCGCCATCAAAGCGGCAATAGGCAAGGCGGGCTACCAGGCCCTGGAAGCGTCCAAGGCCGGGGCTGAGGACGAAGACAAACTCCGCAGGGAACGGGAAATCAGAATCCTTAAAACGAAATTCATCGCCGCCGTCTCCTTTGCCGCGCCCCTGCTCTACATCGCCATGGCGCCTATGATGGGCGCAATAGCGCCTCCATGGTTCAGCCTGCCCTTCCCCAAGGCCCTCGCGCCCATGAACTTCCCCCTGATCTACGCCCTGGCGGAACTGGTTCTGGTCATCCCCGTGATCATCGCGGGAAACAAATTCTACACCATAGGCTTCAAAAACCTCTTGCAGAGAAGCCCCAACATGGACAGCCTGATCGCCATCGGCACCACCGCGGCGTTCATCTACAGCGTGTATAACATCTTCCAGATCGCCGGCGGGAATTTCATGGCCGTGGAAGCCCTCTACTTCGAGACCGCCGGGGTGATCATCGCCCTGATCCTCCTGGGGAAAACCCTGGAGGCGATCTCCAAGGGCCGCACCAGCGAGGCGATCAAACGGCTCATGGGCCTGGCCCCCAAGACCGCGATCATCATCGAGACGGACGGCGCGGGGGGAACCATAGAAAAGGAAATTCCCATCGACGAAGTGATCCCCGGGGACATCATCATGGTGAAGCCCGGCGCGAAAATCCCCGTGGACGGCGAAGTTACCCAAGGCCAAAGCGCCGTGGACGAGTCCATGCTCACCGGCGAAAGTATGCCCGTGGACAAGAAAGCCGGGGACCGGGTCTACGCGGCCACGATCAACAGCAACGGCGTACTCCGCTTCCGCGCGGAAAAGACCGGCGGCGACACCGCCCTGGCCCAGATCATCAAGCTGGTGGAGGATGCCCAGGGTTCCAAGGCCCCCATCGCCCAGATGGCGGACATCGTATCCGGCTACTTTGTGCCCATCGTGTGCATCATCGCGGTCATTGCTGGCGCAGCCTGGTTCGCCGCATCCTCCGCGGGCCTGGTTCCGCTCCCCCCCGGCAAGTCCGCGCTGGAATTCTCCCTGACCATCTTCATCTCCGTGCTGGTCATCGCCTGCCCCTGCGCCCTGGGCCTCGCCACGCCCACGGCGATCATGGTGGGCACCGGCAAGGGCGCGGAAAACGGCATCCTCATCAAGGGCGGCGAGGCCCTGGAAACGGCGCACAAGATCAATACCATCGTGTTTGACAAGACCGGGACCATCACCGAGGGTAAGCCCCAGGTTACGGATATCGTGATCGGGGGGGAAGTCTCCCCCCCCGCTTCGAACCTGCGGTTCTCCGCTTCCCCCCTCAACGGGGGCGCCGCCCCCGTAACGCCCCTGCCGGGGGGTTATGAACCCCCCGGTCCCCCCGGCCAGGAAATGCGGGACGGCGTAGCCCTCGTAAATCCTTCCGCTTACCAGCAATGCGGGGCTGCTTTAGCAGCCCCAGCGGGCGCCCAGGAAACGCGCCCGCAGGGCGTTGACCAGGAAATGCGGGACGGCGTAGCCCACGTAAATCCCCCCGCTTACCAGCAATGCGGGGCTGCTTTAGCAGCCCCAGCGGGCACCGATATGCTCTTGCAAATCGTCGCTTCAGTGGAAAAGGGCAGCGAACATCCCCTGGGACAGGCAATCGTCCGGGAAGCGGAACAGCGCGGCATCCCCTTCCTCCCGGTGGAGCAGTTCACCGCCCTCCCCGGACGGGGCATCGAAGCCCAAATCACCTTCCAAAACGCCCCCCTCGCCATCCTCGTGGGCAACAAAAAGCTGATGGATGAACGGAGCGTCTCCCTGGCAGGGCTGGAGGCGGACTCCGACCGGCTGGCCTCGGAAGGCAAAACCCCCATGTACGCCGCCTTCAACGGCGCGCTGGCGGGAATCGTGGCCGTGGCGGACGTGCTCAAACCAAGCAGCAAGACCGCCATCGAGCGGCTCCACCGCATGGACATCCAGGTGGCCATGATCACCGGGGACAACAAGCGGACCGCCGCAGCCATCGCCCGTCAAGCGGGCATTGACCGCGTGCTCTCCGAAGTACTGCCCCAGGACAAAGCCGCGGAGGTCAAACGGCTGCAGGAGGAAGGCGGAACCGCAAGCCGCCGCTTTGTCGCCATGGTCGGAGACGGCATCAACGACGCGCCCGCGCTGGCCCAGGCGGACATCGGCATCGCCATCGGCAGCGGCACCGACGTGGCCATGGAAAGCGCGGACATCGTGCTCATGCGCTCGGATTTGATGGACGTTCCCAC
>JAITHH010000214.1 GCA_031280065.1 Treponema sp.
CGCTGGCCCGGTTATGACAAAGACGCGGCTGCCCGGCTGCTGGGCAGAGCAGGGCATATCGCCCTGGAGGTCCACGACAACGATCCGGCCATGGGGGACGAGCGCTGGGCCCCCGGCGCAGTCTGCCGCTGGAAGAACGTTTCCATCAAGGAATGGTAAGGGAACAGAGGCGCGGGGTTCAACCCACGGATCAGCGTACTCCCCAAGCCTTCAAACCGCGGGTACTTACCTGCAATCAGCAGTACCCCTGGGCCTCTACTGCCAGTTACTGCACCTTGAGCTCAGGAGCGGGTTTGGTTATAGCAGTGTCTTCACCGGAGGGCATGATCAGAGCACCATGCCATGCCGCATTTACTCGATCCGGCGGTTCGCGGTTACGCTCTGCGGGCGCATTTACCTGGCGGGGAGTGCGGGGGGCAGCGCCTCCGTCAAGCATGATTACGCAGGGGAAGGGAACAATGCTTTTTTTCAATAAAAACCAGCCAAGTCTATTGACTTTTTTTATTCAGGCCTGTATATTTATTTTAACAACGCAGGGTAGAGCAGTTGGCAGCTCGTCGGGCTCATAACCCGGAGGTCGTAGGTTCGAGTCCTACCCCTGCTAAAAAATAGGAAAGTATACCCTTTCGCGGAACGTAGCCCATAGCTGATGTAGCAAACGATTAGTGTACTCCTTTCACTCCCCATTCCCTCCCCCCGTGATAATCGTGTATCATAACCGGGTGCGAGCGGCTGTTGTTTGTCTCTGTTTATTCTTCTCGGCGGGCGTCCTGTTCGGGCGGGACGTGGAAATCACCGTGGTGGATGCGGATTTGGAAATTCCCCTGGAAGGGGCCCTGATCCGCTCCGGGGACGGGAAAGAGTACGTCTGCGACGAAGCGGGCGCGGCGCGGGTCAGTGTACCGGACCGGCGGCAGATTACGCTGGAGATCGCCTATCCGGGCTACGAGAACCGGCGGCTCACCATTCCCCCCGAAGGGGACCGCTTTACCGCGGCTCTGCGGCTGGGCGGCGTCATGGAGAACCGGGAATTGGTGATCGAGGCCCGGCAGCCGGGGTCCAGCGAAACCCACAGCGGGCGCAGCGTCACCATCTCCGGCGGGGATTTGGCCCGGACCGCGGAAATCGGCGTTATCGAGGACGTGATGACCTCGATCAAGCTCCTGCCGGGAGTGGGCTACGCCGGGTTCTTCAACGCCCAGCCCTCCATCCGGGGCGGCGATCCGGGGGACCTCATGGCCGCGCTGGACGGCTTCTACATTGAACGGCCCTATCACTGGGGCGGCGGCGTGTCCATCTTTGACCCCCGGATGGTGGAGAGCGCAAAACTGTCCCACGGCGTGTTCTCCTCCCGCTACGGCCATACCGTGTCCGGGCTGCTGGAGATCACCGCGAAGAAACCCTCGCCCTATGGACGGGAACTCGAGGCGGGGCTTTCCTCCAGCGCGGCTAACATCAGCCTCTCGCTCCCCCTGCCCCCAAGCGCGGCGGGAGGCCGGGGCGGGTTCATGGCCATGGGGAAAATCACCTACTGGGACCCCTTTGTGGGCCTGATCAAGGGGATCGCCAAGAGCGCCCCGGACAACGAGACCCTGCAAATGGTGAACGCCGTTACCCAAGCCCCCTTTATCAGAAGCGGCGCGCTGACGGCGAACTACCGCTTTAACACCGGCCTGGAACTGAACCTCTCCGGGTTTATGGGCGATGACGGCATCGGCGTTGACTTTGAAAACCGCTATGACGAGAGCGCCTACCAGGGGAAGAACGACATCGGCGCGGTCTGGGACAACCTCCAGGGCTTTCTCATCGGCGGCCTGGTGTGGAACCCGGTGAATACCGTGGTGGTCAAGGCCGCGCTGGGAGGGGGCTTCCTCCGCAACGACGCGGACGCGGACATTACCATCGAATTTTCCGGCATCCGCTATTCCCAGGACTTCCTGGACAAATTCGGTGACGGGACGAGCGTCAACGGCAAGACTTCCTACGCGCTCACCGGCGGGCGCTTCGATGTGCTCCACCGCAATACCATCGGCTACGGCCAGGCCCGGCTGGACCTGGACGGGGACTTGGGCAGGGGCTTTATCGCGGCGGCGGGCGTTCAGGAACTCTACTCCCAGTGGAACCAGACCGAGGATGTGGAACTGAACTTCGAGCAGCGTATCGCAAACCTCTCTCCCCTGGTGATCGCCTTCCTGCCGCAGGAACTTCAGGCGGTCTATGCGCGGGACCCGGAACACGCGGCGCTGATATTCCCCTGGCGCTACCGGGTGGATGTGAAGAACCACGGGCTCTTCTCGTCGGGCTATGCGCTTGCGGAGTACGCCAGCCCCAACGGGGGCTTCGGGGCTGAGGCGGGGCTGCGCGTGGATCACCTGAGCTTCATGGGCAGGGACCAGAACGGCGATACCTACACGATCCCCTCCCGCCCGGCGCTGAACCCCCGGCTGAACCTCGACTTCGGCATTCTCAAAAACCGGGGGATCATCGATTCCCTCACGGCCACGGCGGGCACGGGGCTTTTCTCTTCGATGAACGAGCTGATTTCCTTTATCGAGGCCCGCAACGGGATCGAGGAGATTAGGCCGAACCGGTCGTGGACGTCGGTGCTGGGCGCGAAGATCGATCTGATCTGGGGGGTGAGTTTTACGCTGGAGGGCTACTACAAGCACGTTTTTGACCGGGCGTATATCTCCGCGGAGGTGAATCCTGATGATTCCAGCCGCGTGAACTTCGAGTTTGACGGGGTGGGCAGGGTGTGGGGCTTTGATTTGATGCTGCAAAAGCTCCAATCGCGGTATTGGGACGGCTGGATTTCGTATACCTTTACCCACGCGCTCTACCACGATCCCCGCAGCGGCAATCAGGGGGTGAACATGGGGGGCGTTGACGGGACGGGGGACCTCTGGTACTACCCGTCTTTTCACCGTTTCCACAATTTGAACGCGGTGCTGAACTTGAAACCCAGCAGGCGCGTTCATGTGGCGGTACGGTTCGGGTTTGCCAGCGGGCGGCCCAAGGACAAGGTGGGGGAGAAATACTTTTATCCGGCGCAGCCGGTGAAGATGCATCCCGATGGTTCCTTTACGGTTGAGGGGGATTTGATACAGAAGTGGGACCGGCCTTCGGAGTATGATGCTGAAACGCGGACCACGCCGTCTCTGCCGATGGATGTGAAGGTTTCGTTTTTTCAGTTTAACCGGAAGGGGAAGGTGCTGGCCGAGTGGTATATTGCGGCGGAGAATATTCTTTCGCTGGTATACACGTCTGCGGGCAACACGAGTTTCAACAGCTACACGGGAGAGGATGACACGGGCAGCACCTCGGCGAGCTATGAGCTGCCGGTTCCCCTGGTCTCCTTTGGATGCAAATGGACATTCTAACCGGGGGGACCGGGGGGTTCGTAACCCCCCGGCGGGGGGTATGGGGGGCGGCACCCCCCGTGCTCTTATGCCTTGTACTCGTCTTCTCCTCCTGCGTCAGCATCGTAGAACAGGGCGGCCGCATCCTGGAGGGCGTCGAAAAAACCGAAGCCGTGTTCCGCCTCGGCGCCGTGGAGGTCCGCCAAATCCGCCCCAAACGCGGCGATCCGGCCATCGTCATCACCCTGGCCGCTATACCGGGCCTGCGCCTTTACGGGTCTGTGCCCGCCATAGACGGCGGCTTCTCCCTCCGGTCCTATTCGTTTACCGCTACAAACTATTCGGGCTGGAACGAGTTCAGCCGGGAGTTAGCCGGGGGCGGAACGTTCTGGGTGAACGGCG
>JAITHH010000010.1 GCA_031280065.1 Treponema sp.
GATACGGCGGGTGAACAGCAGAGATATTACCAGGCCGGAAAACGCGGACTACATCAAGGTCTCCCCGCTCGAACCGGACGGCTTCACGAAAGACGGCTATGACATCGCCGGCTACGATAAACAGGGCTACGATACGTTCGGCTGCAACAAAAACGGCCGTAACAGAAAAGGCCAACTGGGGCCGCTGCAGCGGGAGCTGAACCGGATCGCCGCTAAGGAACGACAGGCCCGGTCCAGACAATTTGCCAGAGATTACCTGGTCGGCGAGATTTGGGGGGGCGGTGGCAAGAGAAGAGACGGTGGCGTTATGGGCGGCGCGGATTTTACATTGAGGCTGGGGCCGCCGCGGAATAATCGCCCTTTCCTTTTGGGCCTTATGGCGGAAGCGTCTTTCCTGGTGCCGTTGACTGGTAGCAATATAGAGAACCATGTTGGAGGAGGTTTACGCCTAGCTTATGAATATCCTGGAGAGAAGGTAGTAGGCAACCCTAACGGTGGTCTTAGTGTCAGCGGAGGCGTCGGTTTTATTGATAATGCCACCGTGCCGTATCTCCACATAAGAGGATTCTACACGTTTATTACAGGCGGCTTATTCATTCATTTTCTCCCGGATGACATTGACCGCAGTCCCGTTACCTGGTATGTCGGCTTTATTAGGGTCAAATTTCCGTGATAAGCAGCACGGGGGAATTGCAAGGATAAATCTTCGATACCGCGGGGCAAGCCCCGCAGTTCTTTATTTTCCTTTTTGTTCTTTCTTTATTGCATTATCCACCGACTTTTGCAATGCTTCGCCAAGTTTTTGGTATTTTTTCCCATCCCTTAATACCATTTCATGTATTGCTTTTTTTGCTCCGGGGAAAGGTTGCTAAACCGCTTGCGGCTTTTTTCTTTTTCTTTCATTTCTTCATAATTCATATAGTGATTATATCCTGTTTTGAAAGATGGCACAAGTCAACGGCGCAGCGCCGCTGCCCGGAATAGAAAAGACGCAGGCGCTGCCCCGTAACCCCGGCGCGGGGCGGGGCCGTCGAACCGCAGGTTCGCGCCCCCCATTCGCCAAGCCCCCGCGCCGCAGTAATTCCGCGCTGCCCTAGCTCTTTACGTCTATCTCTTCCCGCTCGCGGATTTCGTAGAGTTTGCGGTCCAGTTCGGCCAGCTTCATCTGCTGGAGGGCCCGTTTGTACTCCACCGGCAGTACCTTGATAAAGCGGCCCCGGTTCCCGGCCCAGGCGTCCAGGATGCCCTGGGCGTAGACCGAGCCCGTCCAGTACACGTGCTTGCGGATCGCGTCCAGCACAAAGTGCTCGTCCTCCCCGCTGTCCAGGCCGGAGAGTTCCACCATGCCCTTGTTGAGGCAGTGCTCGAAGTCCCCGGCGCAGTCCAGCACGTAGGCGATGCCGCCGGACATGCCCGCGGCGAAGTTCCGGCCCACCCTGCCCAGGACAATCACCCTGCCGCCGGTCATGTACTCGGCGCAGTGATCCCCCGTGCCTTCCACCACCGCCAGAGCCCCGGAGTTCCGCACGCAGAAGCGCTCCCCCGCCACCCCCGCGGCAAAGAGTTCCCCGGAGGTCGCGCCGTAGAGCGCCGTGTTCCCCGCGATGATGTTCTCATGCGTCTTGAAGGTTGAGCCGGAGGGAGGGGCTATGGCGATGCGGCCCCCGGAAAGCCCCTTGCCCAGGTAGTCGTTGGCATCCCCGGCCAGGCGGAAGGTGATACCCCGGGCCAGAAACGCCCCGAAACTCTGCCCCGCGGAGCCTTTGAAGTCCAGGGTAATGAAGTTCTCCGGCAGGCCCTGACCGCCGAAGCGTTTACTCACCTCGTAGGAGAGCATGGCCCCCACAGCCCGGCCGGTGTTGCGGATGGGGAATTCCAGGGCCGCGGGAATCTTCTGTTCCAGGGCGGGCAGGCACCGCTCGATGAGGGTCCGGTCCAGCACATCGTGAATCTTGTGCACCTGATCCTGGACGCAGTACAGGGCCTGGCCGCCGGGTATGCGGGCGGGGCCTTCTGCCCGGTACAGCAGGGCCGAGAGGTCTAGCCCTGCGGCCTTGGCTTTCCGGCCTTTTTTCCGCTCCGCGAGGAGATCCGCGCGGCCCACCAGCTCGTCAAAGGTTCTGAACCCCAGGGAGGCCATGATCTCCCTGGTCTCCTGGGCGAGGAAGCGGAAATACGTTACCAGGTGCCCGCTCTTGCCGGTGAAGCGCTTGCGGAGTTCCGGGTCTTGGGTGGCTACCCCCATGGGGCAGGTGTTTTCGTGGCACTTGCGCATCATCACGCAGCCCAGGACGATGAGCGCCGCCGTACCAAAGCCGAATTCCTCGGCCCCCAACATCCCGGCGATGACGATGTCCCTGCCGGTTTTAAGCTGGCCGTCGGTCTGGAGCCGCACCCGTCCCCGCAGTCCGTTCCTGACCAGGGCCTGGTGGGTTTCGGAAAGACCGAGTTCCCAGGGGAGGCCCGCATGGCGGATGCTGGACTGGGGGCTTGCCCCGGTGCCGCCGTCATAGCCGGAGATGAGGATGTTGTCCGCGTGTGCCTTGGCCACGCCCGCGGCGATGGTTCCCACGCCGGTCTCCGCCACGAGCTTCACGCTGATCCGCGCTTGGGGGTTGGCGTTCTTGAGGTCGAAGATCAGCTCTGCTAAATCTTCTATAGAATAGATGTCGTGGTGGGGCGGCGGGCTGAT
>JAITHH010000155.1 GCA_031280065.1 Treponema sp.
TTGTGGATTTTTGCGGTCAATAGACCGCAAAAATCCCGATTTTCGGGCTCTTTTGGAGCCTGCAAGGTAGAATTTTGGCGTTTGCAACGCCAAAATTCCAGATTTTGAACAGGCTCTAATGGTATATCCATCGTTTCCCTTTAAGGGGGGACCGGGGGGCCGCGAACCAAAGGTTCGATGCCCCCCGGCGGGGGCGTTGCGGGGGTGGAACCCCCGCATGGGGGGTAGCGGAAGCCCGCAGGGCTGGAGCGAGGGGGGCATCCCCCCCTTACAGCGCGATCTTCGGGAAAGGCGGCGCCCGGCGCAGCACTTCGGCAACGCAGCGGTGTTCAGCCTGGGTAAACGCCGGGTCCGCCTCCAAAACCGCGAAGGCGTCCGTCCGGGCCTGGGCCAGCAGCGCGGCGTCCCGCACCGGATCGGCAATGCTCAGGGACAGATAGCCCGATTGCTCCGTGCCGGTGATTTGGCCGGGGCCCCGGAGTTTCAAGTCCTCCTCCGCGATAACAAACCCGTCGTTGTTTTCCAGCATCACCTTCATCCGGGTCTTCGCGTCTTCGGTAAGCCCCCCCTGGGGGCTATCGCCATCCTGGAAAAACGCCCCGCCCCCCGCCCGCTCGTCTTCCGGCGGATCGGAGTACACCAGGAAGCAGTAGGACTGCTCCGCGCCCCGTCCCACCCGGCCCCGGAGCTGGTGCAGCGCCGAAAGGCCGAAACGCTCGGCGTGTTCAATGACCATGCAGGTGGCATTCGGCACGTCCACCCCTACCTCCACAACGCTGGTCGCGGCCAGGATGCGTATCTCCCCGGCGCGGAAGGCTTCCATGATCCGCCGCTTCTCGTCCTCGTCCACCTTAGAGTGAATCAGCGCCAGCGGGTATTCAGGGAAAACTTCCTGGGACAGCCGCCCGGCCATGCCTTGGGCATCCTTGAGCGCCGCCCCCTCGTCAGCCTCGATGAGGGGGTATACAAAGTAGGCCTGTCTTCCCGCGGCCAGTTCCCGCCGCACAAAGCCGTATACCTTGGCCTCGTTTGATTCTTTGGCCAGGTGGGTCTTGACCGGCTTCCGCCCCGGCGGCATATCGCGGATCACCGACACGTCCATGTCTCCAAACACCGTCAGGGCCAGGGTCCGGGGGATGGGGGTGGCGCTCATCATCAGGAGATCGGGGTGCTCTCCCTTGGCCATGATCGCCTGCCGCTGCGTTACCCCAAAGCGGTGCTGTTCGTCCACCACCACCAGGCGCAGGTCCCGGTACGCAACGTCACGGGAAAACAGGGCGTGGGTGCCCACGGCCAGGTCAACGTCCCCGGCGGCCAGGCTTTTGAGGAGCTGATTCCTGCCCGCCGTCCTGATGTTCCCGGTAAGAAAGGCGGGCCGCAGCCCGATGGGTTCCAGGAGCCGGGCGGCGTTATCCGCGTGCTGCCGGGCGAGGAGTTCGGTCGGCGCCATGAGCGCTGCCTGTCCCCCGCCTTCCACGGCTTTGAGGCAGGCCAGGAAGGAGACGAGGGTCTTCCCTGAGCCGACGTCTCCCTGGAGGAGCCGCGCCATTGGGTAGGGGCTCTCCATGTCCCGGTTGATTTCCGCCGCCGACGCTGTCTGGCCGGGCGTGAGGGCGAAGGGCAGGCGGTCGATGAGGCGCTGCTGCAAAGGGGTGAATACAATAGAAGCATCTGACTCGGCGGATGCGGCGTCCGCCGGCGCGGTCTTTTGCGGGGCGCGTATCTTCCCGCCGGTCCGGCGTTCCAGTGCCCGCTGGCCCACCATGATTTCCAGGTAGAAGAGTTCTTCGCAGATCAGGGTTTTGCGGGCCCCTTCCAGTTCGGTCCGGGACGAGGGGAAGTGGATGGCCCGGACTGCCCGGCTTTTGGGGAGCAGGCCCTCCCGCGTGATGATCGCTTCGGGCAATTCATCTTCCAGGGAGGGGCCGTATTGGGCCAGCGCCCGCTGAACCAGGCGGCGGAGCAGTCCCTGGGTCAGGCCCGCGCTGAGGGGGTAGACGGGCAGGATACGGCCAAAGCTCCCTGGGCCTTTGCCCGTCCCCCCGGGCTCCGGGCCTGGTTCATCCAGGGGTTCGGTTTCAAAGGCGGTTGATTGGATTTCGCCGTATTTGTAGTAGAAGCGGCCCCAGAGCCGGTAGGTACGGCCTATTTCAAGCTGTTTTTCAAGGAAGGGCCGGTTAAAGCAGACCAGCACGGCGCGTCCGCTTTCGTCTTCCACGTGTACTTTGAGGGTTCTCATGCGGCCAAAGCCGAACCAGTCGTGGGCCAGCACGCGCACGGCGGTGCATACGGAGGGGAAGCGCCGGAACTCGGCGAGGGGAACGGCAACGCTTCGGTCTTCCCAGTCGCGGGGGTAGCGGGAGAGGAGGGCTCCGGCGTGGGCGATACCGGCTTTGGCCAGTGCTTTGACGGCGGCGGGTCCGGCGCCTTTGAGCCGGTTGATGGGGTCGGTTAATTCCCGGAGAAACATGGGTTTAGCATAGCAAAAGCGGGCATTGTTAGGGAACACCGGGGCGGGCGCACAGCCAAGCCAACCGGGGGGT
>JAITHH010000156.1 GCA_031280065.1 Treponema sp.
TTGTGGATTTTTGCGGTCAATAGACCGCAAAAATCCCGATTTTCGGGCTCTTTTGGAGCCTGCAAGGTAGAATTTTGGCGTTTGCAACGCCAAAATTCCAGATTTTGAACAGGCTCTAAAACTAATACCCATAAAAACCTCAGCGCGAAATAAGTCTTCACGAATAATAAGTTAACTAAAGCTAACCATTGCCCGCTAAAAAAAATAATTTCTTGAAAACACTCTTGACAAAAAAATTAGATTCAACTAACTTGTTGACAGAAAGTATAGTTCACCTAACATTTTTTTGTAAGGGGGGCTGAACATCCGCAGACCTGCGGTTTTTCACTCTGCGGGCTGTCTGAGAGCTTGTTCAAATTGAACCGGCTCTGAAGGAGGAACCAATTGTCCAGAAAGTTAGCCTGGTCTGCCATGCTCTGGGTGTTTTGTTTGTGCGCGGTCCCGCGTTCCCACGCCGAAGCCGGCCCCTGGGAGGAGCGGGAGCGGGAGCTGCGCCTCGTTTTAAGTGAAGCCTACTACCGTTTTGTAGCCGGGGATGTTGCCGGTGCAAAGGCCCATGTAGAGCGGGCCTATGCCGGGTACTACCAGGGGGCCTTTGAATATGAGGTGCAGTCCCGCATTTCGGCGGCCCGGGCGGAAAACATCGGGGAGTGGTTTGACTATGTCGCCGCCGCCCTGGGCGAGGGCAAATCCCAAACGGAAGTGCGGGAGGATTTCAACCAGCTTAACCACCTCCTGCGGGTAACGGCCCGGCGGCTGGACGGGCACGAGGAGCCCGCCGCGTCAACGAGAAGCTGGGCCGCTATTGCGCGGAAGATGGCCGCGGTCTTTGACAAGGCCGGAGGCCTGTACCGCGCCGGAGACCCCAAGGCGGCCAAGGAGCAGGTGGACGCGGCGTACTTTCAGTTTTACGAAAAGCTGGGGTTTGAAAAAACCGTGCTGACCCGGATTTCCGGGGCCCGTGCCAGCGCGGTGGAGTACCAGTTCAGTACGGTGAAAAAAGAAATGACCCGCGGGGAGCCTGTGGCCACGGTTCAGAAGAGCCTTGATGTCCTTTCCACATACATTACCGAAGACGCCGCCGCGCTGGACAAGAACACCGGCGGCCCCTGGGGGGCGTTTGCGGGTTCATTGCTGATCATTCTGCGGGAAGGCTTTGAGGCGATTCTGATTGTGGGGGCGATTATCGCGTATCTCCTTAAACGGGGGGACAAGAAAAACGTCCGCTCAGTGTACTGGGGCTGCCTTATCGCCCTTGTTTGCAGCGTACTTTTGGCCTGGGCGCTGAACGCCCTGATTTCCGGCGTACAGGGCCAGGGGCAGGAGATCATCGAGGGGGTAACGATGCTGATTGCCGTGGGGGTGCTTTTTTACGTGAGCAACTGGATGATTTCCAAGGCCGAAGCGGACGCCTGGTCCGGCTACATCAAGGGAAGGGTGGAGCGTTCCCTCGCCAAAGGAAGCGCCTTTTCCCTGACCTTTGCCGCGTTCCTGGCGGTATTCCGGGAGGGGGCGGAGACGATTCTGTTCTATCAGGCGCTGCTGGCGGGAAGCCGGGAATCCATGAACATGATCTGGCTGGGGCTGGCGGCGGGCATTGTGCTGCTGGCAATTGTATACGCGCTGATCCGGGTGGTGAGCGTGAAGCTGCCACTCAAACCGTTCTTTATGGGAACGAGCGTCCTGCTTTTTGTGATGTGCGTGGCCTTTACCGGTTCGGCGTTCAAGGAATTGCAGGAGGGGAACGTGATTCCCGTTACCATGCTGCCCTTCAAGTTTATTACCGTGGACCTTTTGGGGATTTTTCCCACGGTACAGACGCTTGTGCCTCAGCTTATATTGCTGGCGCTGACTGCGGCGGTCTTTGTGGTGCAGGCGCGGCGGGGCATCCGGGCGCGCACCGCTCAGGCTAAAGCCTTCGCGCAGGGGTGAGAGCATGGGGGATTACGAGCGCTACGCCGTGCCGCATATACCGGGTCAACGCCCCGCTAGGCGTATGGGGGGTCCGGGGGGCAAAACGCGGAGCGTTTTGCCGGAGCGGTGTGGCAGCGCATGGATGCGCTGCGGTGTTGCGAAGGCGCCCGGAGACCCGAAACAGGATGTTGAGGGGCGCAGGGTAGGCCCCCTGGCGGGGGGCGGGGGCAGCGCCCCAGAGGGGGTAGCGTCCAGCCCCGCAGGAGGCAGTTGCTATGGGCCGCGCCCTGCTCAGGCTAAAGCCTTCGCGCATGGGTGAGAGCAGGGGGGATTACGAGCGCTACGCCGTGCCGTATACACCTGGTCAACGCCCTGCGGGCGCGGTTACTTGGCGGGGGCGTTGCGGGGGTGGAACCCCCGCATGGGGGGTAGGGCGTTACCGTGTAACGCCCGTAGGGGGGGGCAAGCCCCCCCCTTAAAACGGCAACAACTCAGGTTCATCGGAACATGAGAAATGCATAGGAGGTAGTACCATGAAAAAATTGCTGGTACTCGTTTTGATCGGATTCTGCGCCGCCGGGGCCTTTGCCGGCGGAACGCAGCAGCAGGGAACCAGGCCGGAGAGCATGGTAAACCCCGGTGAGGCCGCGGGTTTTTTAGAGTATCCCCTGGGGGATGACCGGGAACTCGGCCCGCTCAACGTGGCGGGGGTGTATTTCCAGCCGGTCGATATGGTCCCCGCGTCAGCGGGGCTTCCCGCGGCCCAGGCGGACATTCATCTGGAAGCGGACATTTCCGCGCTGGAAAACGACCTGGGCTACGGCGTGGGGGATTTCGTGCCGAACCTGACGGTGCGCTACGAGATTTCTCAGGCCGGCGGCTGGAAGACGGAGGGGACGTTTATGCCCATGAACGCCAGCGACGGCCCGCATTACGGGGGCAATGTGAAGCTCAACGGCGTCGGGTCATACAAGGTGCGCTTCATCATCCAGAATCCCGAAGCCCAAGGCTACGTGCTGCACGTGGACGAGACCACCGGCGTTCCGGGCAGGTTTTGGGGTCAGCCCCTGGTCGCCGAATGGGACCTGGACTACCTCGGGCCGTCCTGGTAGCCGCCCCAAAGGAGCCGCCGCATGATCCGGTATGGCATTACGGTAATTGAAAAATCGCTCACCGCGGCCATGCTGACGGCTCTTGTTTTCGCGGCGGTTTGGAAAGGGGGCGGTTTCCGGGAAAAGAAAATCCTTATCCTGGGAAGCGCCTTCGGCTGCGCCGCCGCGCTCTGTTTCGCGGTTCTGCGCCGGACCACCGCCATTAACAGCGGCGTCGTGAACGCCTGGATTCTCTGCGCGGCCCTTGTTGCGGGCGCCGCTTTCCTGGTTTGGCTCTGGCAGGGCCGGTCTGTATGGGTTTACTCCTCCGCCGCGCTTGCCGGGGCCCTCCTTTGGTATACGCTGCCGCCGCTCTTCCTCCTGCCTTCGGAATTCGTTTTGGCAGGGCAGAGCGTGTTCAGCACAGAATTCCTCGCAAGCCTCGCGGGGGCGGGGGCGGGGCTCGCGCTGGTGAGTCTGGCGGGGTATGGGCTGTTTCGCGGGGGAAGTCTGCAATCCGCCGGTGGCGGATTGCTTGGGAGTTTGCGCGGAGCGCAAACTCCATCCAGTATAACGGGGGATACTGCTGGAGTTTTGCC
>JAITHH010000179.1 GCA_031280065.1 Treponema sp.
TGGTGGTTTTTAAGCATTATCACCCTCAGTATATTTGCCTGGCTTGCCCTCCCGGTGAGCATAAACAAATGGGTAACAAAGCATACCCATTTTGACGGCACGTACTGACCCGGAGTTTCATTCCCCGCTTCAGGGCGGGGATGCTTTAATAAGCGTTGCGCTAAGGAACCGCTGATTAAAGCGGGGCTTTTATACAAACTATTTTTTTATATTCCAGCCCTGCTTTCTCTTAATAATTCTACAATTTCCTCTGTCGTTATATCGGCTGTTATGTATGGAATATCTTCAAGAGGCGATTTTCTTGTTTTATTCCCATTTTTTAACGGGAGTATTTTATAACTGCTCCCATCTTTATTATTCACAATTACCTCATCGGTTAATGCGGCATCAAAAACTTTTGTCGTATCCCGCATAAATTCATGAAAATCAAAAACTAACATTTTCAGCCTCCTAATATGGTAATACCAAGTTCTTTTCCAATTCGGCGCATTTGTCCATCAAAAGTCAATAATGGCAAACGTAATCTTTTTGCTGATTCTAAATAACAGGCATCGTATGCATAAATTTTATAGTCCCATGCGATTTCTAATGCCTTTTGAAAATCGATTTTTATTGTTTTTATAGGAATCTGTTCAAAATAGTTAAATGCGTTTACCATCCGCTCTTTTTCTATGAGCCTTTTTTTCATCATTTTGGTTAATCCATTGGCAATTTCATAAGATACCATATCTGGAGAAAAAATCGCGGCATCCTCTGTTAGTTGTATGACCAAATCCCTTTCAGGCTCTTTTACAATAACAGCCATTATTGCGCTGGCGTCCAGTATTATTTCCATAAAATTATCATATACTGTTCTCCTATAAAATGTCAACGGTGTTCAGATCACCTTTGATGATGATACCAATGTCTAAGGAACCGCCGATTAAAGCAAACCGAACCATGGAAGACACGGAAGGGACGCGGGAAGAACGTCCTTTTCCGTGCGGTTTCCGCGTTTTCCGTGGTTTTAATCCGGGTAATCCGTGGACTCTGTCTAAAAACCCGCTCCGCTTGGGAGCCATTTGATGGCTTCGGCTGACCCCGGTATTGATGGCCATAGTCGAATTTGCCCCGCGCATTGAAGCATTTTGCATAACTGGCCCGTATATAAGGATAGATACCATTCTTTAGGAGGGCCCTATGGCCGTTACATATTTACCCCGCGCCGATCCGTTCATCGACCCCTGCTGGGACCCGGTCTTCAAGTGTATCTTCGCAAAAGATACTCCCCAGTCAAAAAAGATACTCTCCAGCCTGCTCTCCGCCATCCTGGGCCGGGAAGTCGAGATTCTGGACATCGCGGTTAACGAGGCGCCGCTCTCAAGGCTTACGGACCGGCAGATACGCTACGACGTCAACTGTGTCCTGGACAAACGGGAAAAGCTCAACGTGGAGATAACCCTGTACCCAACCGCCTCAGAGGTTTACAAGATGGAGTATTATCTGGGCCGTCTGTACACCAGCCAGGAACTGCGGGGCGCGGAATATTCATACAACAGCCTCCGGCAGTGTTATCAGGTGTCCATTTTGGCAAAGCGGAACCTTTTCAAGGACAGACATTATTACCACCGCTTTATCTATTACGATCCTGAACGGGGACTCAGTTTCGGTGGACGGACGGCGATCCATACGCTAGAATTGAAAAAGTTGAGCCGGGCAGCGGAGAAGCCCGTATCAGAGATGAATGCGCGGGAGAAGTGGGGAGTATATTTAGCCTGCTGCACGGATCCGGGGAAGCAGGAACTGCTGCGTGAACTCATAGAGACCGAGGAGGGGATAGGGATGGCGGAGGCGGCGATACGCGGATTTACGGCGGAAGAGGTAGCGTATTTTCACCAGATAAGCAAGGAGAAGTACGAGCTGGACATGAGGGCTCACCAGCATGAGGCATGGAAAAAAGGCGAAGCGGCAGGCCGGGCTAAAGGCCGGGCGGCGGGTTTGGTCAGGGGCGCGGCAAAAGGCGGAATGTCCGCCCGGCTGGAAATAGCCCGGAAGCTGAAAGCCAGGGGCTGGTCAGTAACGGAAATTGCCGAAGATACCGGCCTCCCGCCTGACACGATAGAGAAGCTGTAGACGGTGAACAGGCGGCTGCGGGGCGCGGCCGTAATTTCCGGTAACTATTGTAAAATACCGGGAGATGTGCCATAACCAATATTGGTATGGTTCGAAAAGACAGTTTTTTTATGGGCGTCCTCGCCGGTATCGCGGTTTTGATTCTTCTTGCGCCAGTGGGCGCGGGAGCCTCCCCGGATGTGGGGGCCGAGATTGCCAAAGACCTCTATTCGCCGGTGTTTGCCGGCGGCGGCGGCTTTGTTACCGGGCAGGGGGGCGCGCCGTCCAGCGTCATCAACCCGGCGGCGGGCGGAGAAGCCCAGCGTATCGCCTTTGATGCGGGCTTTTTGGCCTTACCCAGCTTTGGCGGACCAGCCGGATTTGGAACGGCGATCAACCTGGGGGCGCTCTTCCCCACCAAATATGCGGTTTTTGGAACTTCCCTCCGTCTCCTGCACAGCCCCTTTACGGAGAATTTCCCCCTCGGCACTACCTTTGGGGGCAATCTTTCCATAGCCAAGGAACTCTACCCCCGGCTCAGTATCGGCGCGGGGCTGAATTTCGGCTTCGGCGAAAACTGGGAGACCTACGGCACGATCTCCGGGGACCTGGGCTTCCGCTATAACATCGGAACCCTGGGGAAACTCCAGAATTTCACCGTGGGCTTTGCCATGAAAGACATGGGAAAAAGCTGGATACCCGCTGCCTTTACCCCGGTTTTAGGGGCTTCCGCGGACTTTATCTACCTGAAAGGGAACGGAAACACCGCCGATCCCCTGCGGGTAACGGGCTTCCTGGACATGAGCGTCCCGGGATTCCAAAACTTTGCCCCGAAAATCGGGGCCCAAGTGATTCTCGCCGAGGCAGTCTCCCTTTCCGCGGCCTGGGGCTTAAACACCGGAGAGATACAGGGCGGCCTTACCCCTCCTCTGCCCTCTATCGGCGTGGCCCTGAACTTCGTGCTCCAGTCCGGGGGCAAGCGGATCATCGGCGGGCGGCTTCCATCGGACGGGGACCTCTCCGCGGCATTCGCCTTAAAGCCCCTGTATTCCGGCATCACCGCGCTGGGCGCGGGGCTTACCTGGTACGCCGGCATCACCGATAAGACGCCGCCGTCCATCATCGTGCATTACCCGGAAACCCTGTGGATTTCCCCCAACAACGACGGCAAGGCCGACGCCCTGGAATTCCCCATCGAGATACGGGATCAGCGCTATGTAACCGAATGGATCTTTGAAATCCGCAACGGCGAGGGCGAAGCCGTGCGGACCTACCGCAACAAGGAACTGCGGCCCGAAACGCGGGGCATCGGCAATGTCTTTGTCCGCCTGGCCGCGGTGAAGGCGCAGGTTGAAATTCCCCCGGTCTTGCGCTGGGACGGACTGTTCGATGACGGAACCATTGCCCCGGACGGCAGCTACTTCTTCACCGTGAGCGCGTCCGATGACAACGGCAATTCCGTTACCACGCAGGCATACGAGGTGGTGGTGGATAACACCCCGCCGGAGGTCCTGATTGCCGAAATACCGGAAAGCGGGCGGCTCTTCTCGCCTGACGGGGACGGTAACAAGGATACGCTGGCCATCGGCCTTTCCGGTTCCTGGGAGGATACCTGGGAGGCGGGAATCTACGACGCCGCAGGCAATAAGATACGGAGTTTTGACGCAAACCGCGCCGAGCCGGGCCCCCTTGAGTGGGACGGCGCTGACGACGAGGGGCACATCGTCATGGACGGAGTTTACAGTTTCCGCATCGCCGCCACGGACCGGGCGCGGAACTCAGGCGGCGCGGCGCTGGAGAATATCATCGTGAATACCGTGCAGCCCTCGGTGGGTTTGACCATTGCCGATGCCTACTTCTCCCCGAATGGGGACGGGATCAAAGATACGCTGGCCATGAACCTCGCGGTTCCGGTCAAAGAGGGGATCACAGGCTGGGAAATCGCCGTGAAAGACCCCGCTTCGGCGGTCAAGCGGATCATCGCCGGGTCCGGCAGCATCCCCCCGGCGCGGCTGGACTTTGACGGCAGGGGAGACAGCGGCGCAGTACTGGCCGAAGGCCCGTATTACGGGGAGCTTTCGGTGCGCTACCGGAACGGCTATGTTTCCGTTGCGGCCTCGCCCCTGTTTACGATTGATATAACGCCCCCGTCGGCTTCGATCCGTGCGGATTACAACGCCTTTTCGCCGAATAACGACGGCAATCAGGACGAAATACCCTTCACCCAGGAAGGTTCCAGCGAAATCCTCTGGCTGGCCGAGGTACGCCGGGCGGACGCGCCCGCTGCGGAGCGGGCCGTGCGGACCGTCCGGTTCAGCGGCGCTCCTCCCGCACGGTTTGTCTGGGACGGCCATACCGACGCGGGAGCCCTTGCTCCGGACGGGGACTATACCTATCATCTCAGCGCGTCAGACCCGGCGGGCAATACCGGCAGGTCTAACCAGATACGCTTCAGCCTCAGCACCGCCGATACGCCGGTACTCCTGACGACTGACCTGCGGGCCTTCTCGCCCAACGGAGACGGCAGCCGTGATACAATCGCCATTCAGCCTCACCTCCAGTTAAATCAGGGGATCACCTCCTGGAAGCTGGACGTGCTTGACGCAGGCGGCGTAACCGTGCGGAGTTTTGAGGGCCGGAACGCCGTGCCCGCCGCTCTCCCATGGAACGGGCGCACCGGCGAGAACAGCGCTGCCCCGGACGGGCAATACACGGCCCGCATTGAGGTAGTGTACGCGATGGGAAACCAGCCGAGCGCGGTTTCACGACCCTTCACGCTGGACACGGTTCCGCCCAAGGCCGAATTGAGCGCTCCCTATACCCTGTTCTCCCCCAATGGGGACGGCTTGAAGGACTCGATACCCTTCAAACTGGAAACCGAGGGGAATGACGAGTGGGAAGCGGTCATTACCGATGCGCAGGGTACGCCGGTCCGCTCCTGGACGTGGACGGGCGCCGCGCCGGAGATCGCCTGGGACGGCACGGACGAGGCGGGCAACGCGGTTCCCGACGGGACCTACCGGTTCAGTCTGCGCGCCGATGACGAGGCGGGGAACAGTTTCCGGAAGACCATTGACAGCCTGACCGTGGACGCCCGCATACCGAGGGTCTTCCTTACCGCGTCGGCTTCGGGCATTGCCCCCCGTGACAATAACCCGGACGCCCTGATCCGGCTGGGCTCCGTGGTCTCCCTGAAAGAGGGGATCGATTCCTGGAAGCTGGAATTGAAAGACGAATCCGGCGGCGTCCTGCGGAATTTCCCCGAAGGCGGCGGCGGTACGGGAACGCCCCCGGAGACGATCAACTGGAACGGCAGGAACGGGGACGGCGTGGTGAAAGAGGGCAGGTACACCCCTTCGCTGACCCTGATCTACGCCAAGGGGGACGTGGTCAGCGCCCAAGCGCCGCCTATCATGGTGGACGTGAGCGGCCCGGTACTGAGCTTTGCGTCGCGGCCCGAATTCTTTAGCCCGGATAACGACGGGGTGGACGATGATCTGATCATGAACCTGGGAGCCCAGGATGCGTCGCCGGTCGGGACCTGGAGTCTTGAGATCAGGGAGCCGCAAGCGCCATACCCGGTCTTCTACCGGATTGAGGGCCGGGGCGTTCCCGCGCCGGAGATTCTTTGGGACGGGCGGAGTTCCAAGCGCGAGCTGGTGCAGTCCGCGATGGACTATCCGTTTACCTTCAAGGCGGAGGATGTGCTGGGGAACGCGAGTTCTATGGAAGGCAAGATCGGGGTGGACGTGCTGGTTATCCGGGACGGGGACCGGCTCAAGTTACAGGTGCCGTCGATCATCTTCCGGGCTAACGCGGCGGACTTTAACGGGCTGGAGCGGGGCGTGGTGGACAACAACAACCGCATCCTCCGGCGGATCGCCGAGATACTCAACAAGTTCCGGGACTACAAGGTACAGGTTGAGGGCTATGCGAATCCTGAGAACGCGGATGGGACGGCGGCCCGGGAGCGGGAGGAACGGACCGAGCTGCAGCCGCTGAGCGAGAGCCGGGCCAAGGCCACGGTGGATTATCTGGTGGGCTTTGGGGTGAGCCGCAGCCGTTTATCGGCGGTTGGCATGGGCGGCAGGCGCGCGGTGGTGAATCCATTTGATCTGGACAACCGCTGGAAGAACCGCCGGGTTGAATTTGTGCTGATTAAATAAGAATGCGGGGGCCGCGTTATTTGGAATAGGCGCAGAGCCAAGCCTTCCGGGGGGACCGGGGGGCCGCGAACCTACAGTTCGATGCCCCCCGGCGGGGGCGTGGCGGGGGCGGCGCCCCCGCATGGGGGGCAGCAGAAGCCCGCAGGGCTGGAGCGTGGGGGGCGTGCCCCCCCTTGCCCCCCGGCGGGGCGCGGGGTGGAACCCC
>JAITHH010000269.1 GCA_031280065.1 Treponema sp.
GGCCTATCAGTTCGCGGTATTCGACCATCGCGCCTTCCTTGAACCCTTTTTACAACTCAAAGCCGCCGGACAGTCCCTCGCGGACGGGGAGTTTGTCATTCAGATTGAAGGAGGTCCCCGGCTCCGTTTGGCGGTATCCGGGGGAGCCGCCTCGGTGAGCGAAACCGCCGCCGCGCCGCAGCTCTGCCTGGACCGCCTGGAGGCGCTGCGCTTCCTCTTTTCCCCGCCCGCCTTTTTCACCAGCCCTGCGGTACGGGAAAATCTTTTTTTACAAAGCCTGCTCCCCCTGCCGCTTTTCATTGAGCGCTGCGACAAGGTGTAAGGTGAATACCGGTTTCCTCCGGCGTTTCCAACGCGGAAGCGGCTCATGCTGTCCGCGCCGGGCTATAATCAAACCATGAACCGGCGCTTACCCATCGGCATCCAGGACTTTCCTAAAATCCGCGAAGGCGGTTTTGTCTATATCGACAAGACCTTCCAAATCTACCGCCTCGTAAGCGGCGGCGAAGGGGCATTCTTTCTGTCCCGTCCGCGGCGTTTCGGGAAGTCGCTGCTGTGCTCCACGCTGGGCGCGGTTTTCGAGGGCAGACGGGAACTGTTCGGCGGAATGAAGGGACAGCCGCCGCTGGCCATCAGCGGCCTTGACTGGGAGTGGAAGCCCTATCCGGTGATCCGTATCGATCTAAATCCGGGCAACTATTCCGCTGGAATTGCCGAATTACACGCCACCGTCAAGCGGGATTTGGAACTATGCGCCCAGAATTACGGCGTCCCCTTTACCGGTGAAACCATCGCCGACTGTTTTGCCCGTTTGATACAGGCGCTGAACAGGCGCTATAACCAGCGGGCTGCGGTCATTATCGACGAGTACGACAAGCCCTTATTGAGCACGATAGATGCGCCTGACACCCACGCACGGCTCCGGGATGCGCTGAAAGGGTTCTACGGCGTACTGAAATCCTCCGATCCGTACCTGCGGTTCGTGTTCCTTACCGGGGTTACCAAGTTCTCCCACGTCAGCATCTTCTCCGATCTGAACCACCTCTCTGACCTGAGCCTGGACCCCCGCTACGCGGACATCTGCGGCATCACCCAGGAAGAGCTGGAGCGGAACTTCGCGCCGGAAATCGAAGCGGTTCTGCGGGGGACCGGGAAGAGCCGGGATGCCTACCTTGATGACCTGCGGCGGTATTACAACGGCTACCGGTTTTCCACCAAGCCGCTTACCATGTATAACCCCTTCGGCCTGCTCAATCATTTTGACAAAAGCGGGGAGTTCCAGTCCTACTGGTATGACACGGGTACGCCGGCATTCCTGGTCAAACTCATCGCCGCGGAGAAGATCAGCATCCTTGATCTGAATAACCTGCGCGTCGGCTATCAGGAATTCAGCAAGTTCGACATTGAAACGATGAAAGCGGTGCCGGTGCTGTACCAGAGCGGCTATCTCACCATCGCGGACTACGATGAGGAGCGGAACCGCTTTGCGCTGGATTATCCGAATGAGGAAGTGCGTTCCTGTTTCGCGCGGTCGCTGCTGGAGCTGTACCTGCGGGTTCCGTCTGAGCGGGCGATGCCGCTGTGCGTCCGGCTGCCTGACGCGCTGTACGACGGGGAGCCGGGGGAAGCGCTGGAGTGCCTGCGGGTATTTTTCGCGTCGATTCCCTACGACATCATCGGGGAGGAAGAGCGCTACTGTCAGACGGTGGCGCATACGGTATTCACGATGCTTGGGTTCAACTGCCGCTCCGAGGTGCGGATTGCGGCGGGGCGGATTGATACGCTGGTAGAGACGAAGCGGTACGTGTACTGCTTTGAGTTCAAGCTGAACGGGACTGCGGAAGAGGCGCTGGCGCAGATAGACAGTAAGGAATATCTGCTGCCGTGGAAGGGGAGCGGGAAGACGCTGTTCAAGGTGGGGGTGGTTTTTGACCGCCGGAAGCGGAATATCGGCGCCTGGAAAAGCGTGTGTCTGCGGTCATAGTCAGGCGGCTTGAAATGATCGAGAGTCCCCCAAGCTGGACGGTGCGCCTATTGTCCTTTTATGCTACACTATGCTCACGAGGCGGGAACTATGGGTAAGAAGATCAGCGTAGGCATTCTTTTCGGCGGGAAGTCGGCGGAGCACGAAGTGTCCCTGCAATCGGCCAAAAACGTCTTTGACGCCATCGACCGGGACAAGTACCGCCCCGTGCTCATCGGCATCGACAAGTCCGGCAGGTGGCTGTTGAACGACTCCGCCCGTTTTCTCCTCAACGCCGGCGATCCCCGGCGGATACGCCTGAACGAGGAGAGCGATCCGGCGGCCCTGTTCCCCCAATGCGGCGGGCGGCTCTTCAACCTGGCCCGGCCCGGCGATGACGCGCAGGCCGTTGACGTGGTGTTTCCCCTCCTCCACGGGCCCTATGGAGAGGACGGCACGGTCCAGGGCCTGCTCAAGCTGGCGGATGTGCCCTTTGTCGGGGCCGGGGTGCTGGGCTCTGCCGTGGGTATGGACAAGGACGTGATGAAACGCCTCCTGCGGGACGGGGGAATTCCCATCGGGAAGTTCCTCGCGCTTAAACGCCACGAGCCGTTCCCGGCTTTTGACGCGGCGGTTCGGCAGTTGGGGCTGCCCTTCTTTGTAAAGCCCGCCAACATGGGTTCTTCGGTGGGAATCAGCAAGATCCGCCATGAGGGTGAGTACCTGCCGGGGCTGGAGACGGCGTTTGACTACGACCGGAAGATCATCCTGGAGGAATTCATCAAGGGCCGGGAATTGGAATGTTCCGTGCTGGGCAGCGAGGAGCCCGCCGCCTCGCTGCCGGGAGAGGTAATCGCCTCTCACGACTTCTACTCCTACGAAGCCAAGTACCTCGATGAAAAGGGCGCGGCCCTCCAGATACCCGCCCAGGTTTCCGGCGAAGTCCGGCAAGCCGTTCAAGAACTGGCCGTTAAAACCTTTCAAACGCTGAATTGCGAAGGGCTTGGCCGGGTGGACTTTTTTTTGCAAGACGACGGGCGGCTTATGGTCAACGAGATCAACACGATGCCGGGGTTTACCGCGATCAGTATGTACCCCAAGCTCTGGGAGGCCAGCGGCCTTTCCTATACGGCGCTTATCAGCCGGCTGATAGAGCTGGCCCTGCGCCGGTATGCAGAAGAACGGGCG
>JAITHH010000027.1 GCA_031280065.1 Treponema sp.
CCGGGGCGTCTTCTATAATGAGCAGAAAGACTACGACAAGGCGATGGCTGATTTTAATGAGGCAATCCGGCTTGATCCCCAGTCTGCGTATGCCTATTACAGCCGGGGTAACGCATATCACGCGAAGAAAGACTACGACCGGGCAATTGCCGATTATACCGAGGCGATCCGGCTGAATCCCAAGTCTGAGAGCGCTTATAACAACCGGGGCAGCGTATATTATGCGCAGCAAGACTACGACAAGGCGATAACCGATTATACCGAGGCGATCCGGCTTGATCCCCAATATGCGACCGCCTATAACAACCGGGGCGCCGTGTATCATGCGCAGAAAGACTACGACCGGGCGATAGCCGATTATACCGAGGCGATCCGGCTTGATCCCAAGTCTGTGGGCGCTTATAACAGCCGGGGCGTCGCATATCACGCGAAGAAAGACTACGACCGGGCAATTGCCGATTATACGGAATCGCTCCGGCTTAATCCCCAGGATGCGACCGTCTCTTACGCCCGCGGTTTGGCGTATTCTAACAAGAAAGACTACGACCGGGCGGTTGCCGATTATACCGAGTCGATCCGGCTTGATCCCAAGTCTGCGTATGTTTATCAAAACCGGGGTAACGCATATCAAAATAAGAAAGACTATGACCGGGCGATTGCCGATTATACCGAGTGTATCCGGCTTGATCCCCAGTATACGCTCGCCTATAACAACCGTGGCGTCGTATACCACGCGAAGCAAGACTACGACCGGGCGATTGCCGATCTTAACGAGGTAATTCGTCTTAATCCCCAATCTGCGTCCGCTTATCAAAACCGGGGCGTCGCATATCACGATAAGAAAGACTACGGCAAGGCGATGGCTGATTTTAATGAGGCAATCCGGCTTGATCCCCAGAATGCGTCCGCCTATCAAAACCGGGGTAACGCATATAGATTCCAAGGCAATAACCAACAGGCACAGGCGGATTATGCCAAGGCAAAGGAATTGGGATATACGCCATGAAAAAGAAAGTATTGGCGGGCATCCCCGCCCAGCTAACACGCCCGCAGGGCGTTGACCCAGTGTTGCGGCGCGGCAGCCGGGGGGCGCTGCCCCCCGGAACCCCCATTCAGTGCGGGGGCGCTGCCCCCGCGCCCCCGCCGGGGGGCCCAGGCCCCCCGGTCCCCCCACTCGCCTTTTTCCATGGGGCTAACCGGGAGGTCTGGAGGGCGCGAACCTACGGTTCGATGGTCCCACTGCTCAAGAACTAACAATAAGGAGAGAACAATGAAACGATACTTTTTCTGCTGGCTGATCATGGCAGCCTGTTCACTGGCAGCCGCCCAGCAGCGGCCCCGAAGCGCTATCCTGGACGAGGCCCTCTACAACAGCCTCCCCATCAAAGCAGGTACACTCACCAGAGGCTATTCAACCCTGCCGGCTTCGGCATCACTCAAAAACTACGCGCCCTTCCCCGGAGACCAGGGCAGCTACTCCACCTGCACCGCGTGGGCCGCCGCCTACGCCGCCAGAACCATCGCCGAGTCGGTCGCCGTCAAACGCCTCGACCGGACATTGACATCAGGCAATGTGTTCTCGCCAGCGTTTGTGTACAAAAACATCTCTGACGACCCAGCCTGCCAAAAAGGAACCGCCATCGTCTGGGCCCTGGACTTGATCAAGAACCAGGGAGTCCCCCGCAGGATCGGCGCGGAACTGGCCGCGGACTTTAAGTCCGTGCAGACCGCCATGTACCGGGACAGCAGGAAATATCCCATCGCCGGTTACGCGGCACTGTTCCGCTACCGCCGGGGCGAAACCGCCGATCCGGCAGTCAAGACGCAGACTGTCAAGAAAAGCCTGTCCGAGGGTAAGCCGGTGATTATCGGGATGAATACCCCCGCTTCGTTTGACACGGCGAAATCCCCCTGGACGCCGAAAGAGAATCCCCAGGTGAATCACGGCGGCCACGCGATGTGCGTTACCGGCTATGACGACAGTAAATATGGCGGCGCGTTTGAGGTGCAGAACAGTTGGGGTGATGACTGGGGGGACAAGGGCTTTATCTGGATTCCGTATCAGGTGTTTGGACAGTTTGTCTACGAGGCCTACGAGATGATAGAGGACTTGGCGTCCTACAAAGACGCGGCGTTCTATTCGGGGTTTGTGGACATCGAGACGGACAAATCCAAGGCGGGGATGCCGGTACAGTTTACCCGCGAGGGTTACTACCGCACGGTGAATTCCTATCCGTCGGGGACGCGCTTCCGGTTTATCATGGGGAATAATCATCCGGCGTATGTGTATGCGTTTACGGCGGACTCTTTGACCAGCAAAACCAATCTGATATTTCCCTTGGCGGAACTGAACGAGTCGCCGGCGCTGGACTACACAGAGAGCAAGGTTGCGTGGCCTGGAGAGAACGAGTGGATTGAGCTGGATGATATTCCCGGCACGGATTATTTGGTGGTGCTGTACTCGAAGCGGGAGCTTGACATTAACGCTGTGCGTACTCGTTTTGAGCGTCTGCGGGGCGGGTTTGCTGATCGGGTGAGTCAGGCGGTGGGGAGTGATTATACGCCGTCGAGTTATGTGCGGTATGATCCGGGGCGGATACGTTTTAGCGGGACGCTGATGAACAGCAAGGCTGTGCTGGGGTTATTGCTGGCGATTGATCACAAGGCGGGGGACTAGCATGGGGGCACAACGAAGGCGCCCGCGCCCTGCTCAGGCTAAAGCCTTCGCGCATGTGTGCTAAAAGGGGGTATTACGAGCGCTACGGCGGGCCGCATGTCGCGGTCAACGCCCTGCGGGCGCGTTTACTTGCCGGGGGGTCCGGGGGGCCTGGGCCCCCCGGCGGGGGCGTTGCGGGGGGGGAACCCCCGCATGGGGGGTAGCGGAAGCCCGCAGGGCGGGCGCGAGGGGGGCGTCCCCCCGCATGATTACGGTGAATAACGGGCCCTGGGCCTGTTACATAAAACGCAAGGAGTATTGGTATGAAGACGAAATGGACACGGATTCTGTTCATGGGACTGGGTTTCGCGCTCGCCGCGGCGCGTGCGGGAGCGCAAAGCAGAGGGGTGTCGATTGTAGACACCCAAGGCGCGCAGGTGGCGTCCTTTAGCGGGTCGTATGCGCTGGTGATCGGGGAGAGCGCGTACCACGCGGGCTGGCCGGCTTTGGCGGGGGTGAAGGACGATACCTCGGCGGTCAAATCACTGTTCGAGGGACAGGGATTTGCGGTAACGCTGGTGGAGGATAAGACCAGCAAGGCGCTGAAGGGGGCGATTGAAGATTTCTTTGATCAGTACGGCTATGACGCTGACGCGCGGCTGCTGATTTACTACGCGGGGCATGGGCAGACGCTGCAGCAGAACGGCAGGGATATGGGCTATATCGTTCCTATTGACGCGCCGCTTGATACGCATGACAAGCGGAGGTTTCAGCAGCTTGCGATCAGTATGGATGACTTTGACGGCTGGGCAAAGAAGATAGCAAGTAAACATGTGCTGTTCGTCTTTGATAGCTGCTTTTCCGGGACGATATTTAACGCTTCCCGTGGGGCGCCGCCGTCGATCAACCACAACATCGGCAATCCGGTGCGGCAGTTTATCGCCTCCGGTCAGGCGAATGAGACGGTGCCTGACAAGAGTATCTTCCGCAGACAGCTTGAGGCGGCGCTGAGGGATAAGGAGGCGGACGCGGACAAGGACGGTTATGTTACCGGCACTGAGCTTGGCTACTTTCTGCAAACCCAGGTGATCAACTACAGCGAGGGTTCGCAGCATCCTCAGTACGGGAAGACGCGGACCATGGGGCTTGATAAGGGAGACTTTGTGTTCGAGGTGGGCCGGCACGAAATGAAGGTTTCCCAGACGGTAACCCAGGAGCTGACAATCGGCAGTGTTTCTGTGCCGCCTGGTTCTATGCAGATCGATGTGAATTACCGGGGGGCGTTAAGCATTTCTGGCGGAGGGCTTAACCAGAAGATCGCCGATCTGCCTGATAACGCGATGCTGCCGGTTCCTTCTATCAGCGCGGGGACTTACACGCTGCGCATGGAATATCCTGACGGCGAAACAGAGGAGGTGCGGGTTACGGTACGGTCGAATGAGACGGCGGCGGTGGAGTTTGAGTATCAGCCGGCGCTGGCGCTGACTGATCCGGCGGCACCTCTGCGGCCTTCGCCGCAGCCGGAAACGCAGCGGCGCTTTTCCGGCGGGAGGAAATTCGGCGCGGGGGTACTGAATCTGGCGCTGGGTTTGGGGTCCTTCACCGTGGGGGACGCTGGCGGGGGTTTGCTGAACAATCTGAACATCGGCATTATTCCTGACAGCCGGGGCGTTAAGGCGGTGCAGGTTCTGTACCAGAAAAGTTTTTAAGGGAACTGGGGCGCGGTAAGCGCCGCCGGCTGCGGGCATCCCGGGGCGTCATAATTATTTTGAAGGAGTGATTGTATGGTTACAAAACGGACAGCGCTGCTGTTGGCGGCGCTCATGGTGAGCATTGGCGTGTTTTCGGGGTGCAAGGAGCTGTTTCACCCGGAGAGCGCGGAGAATGGGAATGAGAATGGGAACGGGCATAACGGGGGTTACACGCTCTCCGAGCCTACGGGGGTGACGGCTACGGCGCAGTCATCCGACAGCATACAGGTAAGCTGGAACGAAGTAAGCGGGGCGGAATATTATAAAGTATGCCGGTCAACCTACGATGTCGGTTATTCGACAATAAATACCATAGGGTACGGGTACACATTTTACACGGACACGGGGTTAAGCGAACATACCACCTATTACTACAAAGTAATCGCGGCCAATGGCTTAACTGACAGCGAAATGTCGTCCTCCGCATCCGCTGCCACCTATAGCGGGAACAGCAGCGATTCTACGCCATCCACGCCTACGAATGTTACGGCAACGGCGCAATCATCCAGCAGTATACAGGTTAGCTGGGGCGCACCAAGTAGCGGTACTGTAGATGAATACTACGTGTACCGGGCATCGAGTTACAATGGACCCTACAACCACCGGCTTTCTTCCTCGTCCACTATCCCACAACGTCATATACGGACACGGGGTTAAACGCCAGTACCGCATATTACTACAAAGTATCCGCAAAAAACAGCGGCGATGAAAGCGCACAGTCAACAGCCGTAACCGCTACCACGTCAAGCGAGGGCGGTGGTTCATCGCCAACGCTTGCCTGGTCTGGTTTTTGGACACGGATCAGTAACACAAAGTATGTCAGCAATACGGTAGGACACAGCAGCAGTACCTGGCAGACCCTTACCATTACCTCATCAAGTGAACAAAACTATGATTATGGCTATGCTTCACGTTTGAATGCCGGCAGTCATTCTACGTGGGACTACGAACTCGAAGTATCGGGAAATCAAAGTGATACCCATACCTACACGGTTCCTGCGGGCACTCACACGATTCGTTTCGGGTATGTAAAAGATTCGTCTGGCACAAGCGGCTCCGATAATGTAACGGTTGAGATGCAGATTCACTGACCAGGGCGGTGTTTGCCCGGATAAGGGAAACCGCGGAGTACACGGAGTTTAGGGTTCAAAGCCCCTCCGTGGTACTTCCGCTGTTTGTGCGCGGGGATACGCCCTAAGGAAGCGCTGATTAATTCTAGTTTTATAAACACAGTCCACGGATTAAAACCACGGAAAACGCGGAAACCACACGGAAAAGGATTCCTTTCCGCGTCACTTCCGCGCCTTCCGTGGTTCGGTTTGCTTTAATCAGTGTTGCCTTAGGCGGGGCCTTGCGTATTTCAACAAAGATGACACCGACCGGGCCATCGCGGACTTTAGCCAGGCGATCACTCTGAACCCGAATAACGCGGACGCTTAGGGCAACGCTGATTAAATCAGGGGTTTTAACACAGTCCACGGATGTACACAGATTACCGCAGATGTTGTTTCTATTCATCTGTGCCATTCCTTTTTATCCGCGTAATCAGCGGTTCCCCTGGCAACTGTTCTTTTTACCACGGAAAACGCGGAAACCGCACGGAAAATGAATTCCTTTCCGCCTGCCTGCGGCAGGCAGGTGTCTTCCGTGGTTCCCTTTGTTTTAATCAGTATTTCCCTAATAGCGCTAGGTTCCCCCAGAGACCAGTAGTGGCGGAGACCGTTGTTTTCTCTCACGCAGTCCCGGTTCCAGCCGTATTCGGCAGCGTACTCGGTGCTCAGACTAAAGTCTCCCAGCCGGGTAAGCGTCCACAGAGCGCCGGCGCTGAAGGCCAGCAGGGTTTCCAGAACAGGCTGAATCAGAAAACGCAGGTTCATGTAGTTGTTGTCGTAGGGCTTAACATCATAGTTGCGATCGTCAAAGATCGAACCGTCGTGGTAGGCGCTATTCATCCGTCCTTCATCGATGCTGTTTTCCGATGCGTTGCCGTGGCGGATAAGGGAGGCCGAAAGACTGAGGTCCAGCCCCGGCAGAGTCCGCCAGTCGCTGCGGAGGCTTATCCGGTCGGAGTTGGGCTCCAGGTCAGGCCCCAGGTTTCGCCCCGCGTGGGAATAGTCCTGGTAATTGATCTCCGGCGTTTTATACCGGGCCGGATATTTTTCGTCATCAAAATTCGCCACATGGGTGTACATATAGGGAAAGACCGCCGTATAGTCCGCCGCCAGGGAAAGGAGCGGTCCCGTTTCCGGCGCGAACACAATGCCCAGTTCCCCCGCCAGTTTGTACTTGGTGTTGAATTTACCCCCGATCAAATCGTTAAAGTGCAGATCGTCAATGTAGAGCTGGGTCAAAAACTGGGCGTTCCGGGCAAAGGACCAGCGGGCCAAAAAGTCCAAAAGGGAATTTTCCCCAAAATCCGCCATGGACTGGGCGGCAAAGAGGTTGTTCAGGGGAAGGAGATAGAGCGGCTCGATCCGGCCTCCCCAGACCACGGCCTCCATAAAGGAAAATTCAAAGGCCGGTACGGGCCGGAAACTCAGCACATGGCTTACCAGGTGCTTTTCCGCGCAGCGTCCCTGTCCTCCGGCATCGGCGGCGGTCAGTTCCAGCCAGAGCATCTCAAAAGACCACCGGGGCTGGCGGAAGGCCAGGCCAAAGTGTCCCGCACGGGATGCCTGGGGGCCCAGGATGACGCCGTTATCGTAGAACGGTCCCATGGAACCGCGGATAAGTCCCGCCTGGAAATACAGGCCACCGGTTCCAATGGTCAGGGCCGAAGTCCAGTTCTGCAAAACCTCAAGCTCCCCTATCTCGGACCAATCGGAAATGAGGTCAGGATAGGGGCTGTATGTGCCGGCACGTTGTAACCCTCTTCGGGGGCGCGGGTAGAGCCGTAGACATACATGGAAAGACTTCCCGCGAGCCAGTCCGCGATGCGCAGGGAAGCGTCGGCAAAGGGGCCGCCCAAGAAGGAAGCGTCCCGGTCCAGGCCCTCGACGCCGCCGGTAAATCCGGCGTGAATCCCTCCCCGTCTGCGGAGGGCGCGGTAGACGGACCGGAGCGCCGGATCGTCAGCCTTCCGCTCCGGCGCGAGGGGGGAATTCAGCCTTTGCAGATAGCGGCCCGCTTTTTCCGCCGCCTCCCCGTTCCCCCGCTCAAGCGCCTCCGCCAGCAGCGCTTCCACAAGCTGCGGGGGATAGGGACGGATCAGGGGAAGACTTTGGGTAAAGCAGCCCTGGATTGCCCAGCGGTCCAAATCCCGGTAGATGCCGTCGTTGGGATCGTGGATGACCTGGGCGCGAAGGGCGGAAAGGCCCGCAAGACAGAGAAAAACGCAGAGCGCGTTTCGTTTCATGGTATTCTCCCGTAATGATAGGATGCCAGCAGGCCCGCTTCAGCGCCTTGTTCCCGGCTGCCCCGTACATGACCGGCGTCGAAGATCACCGTTCCCCCCAGCCATGCGGAAAGGGTCAGCGCGGGATATACCGTAAAGGATGCCCCCGCAAGGGCCCGGCACCGGGTTTCAGCGGTTCCCGAAGGGCTTTTTTGGCTGTTCCCCGCGGCGTCCCAGTCCCAGGCAATGCCGTGTTCCCCCTGCCGCTTAAAAGTCAGGTCCAGCGAAAGCCGCAGCTTCTCTCCCCCGGCGGTAAAGCCCGCCGCCGCGAGGAACATATCCCGCCCCTCGCCGTGGCCTATCCAGGCGTAGCGCAGTTCCTTGTTTCCCAGGTCGGAGGAACGGCGCATCCAGATCATGCTGGCAAAGGGGGAAGAGAGGGTATAGAGGTACGGATCGGTATAGACCAGCTCCATATATGCCGAAAAGGACCAGGCCCCCGCGCCGCCGCGGTATTCCGCCCCCGCAAGATACCCCATCCCCGGCGGAGGCTGATCGGGGAAATACTCTGTTTCGTAGGGGGTGGAAAATTCATTGATGACGATTTGTCCGTAGAGGGCCCAGCCGGGATACAAGGCCCATTCTATATCCGCCGAAAAGAGGGAGCCGGTCATGTCCCCATTCTCATTCCCCCAGCCGGGATACTCTTTCCAGGAAAAGAACGAATGGAATACCATGAGGGGATTGAGGTAGCGCAGTTCAAGGGGGGCGTTACCCGCCATGACCCCTTCGCTCAGGCCGAGGGAAAGTTTTCCAAAGAAACGGATGTCCAGCCGGTGAAGGTACAGGTAGCGGTGAGCGGTTTCTTCTATATCATTCGCGCCCATGACATCCGTATCCGCCAGAAGCGGGGCGGCGCTCAAGGGCATCTGGCTTACCGCAATCGAATACTTGAATATCCGGGGGAAAAAACTGAAGCGGGCAAAATCGTAGTAGTCAGGATTGTCCGACACGGCCAGGTTTCCTGTCCGGCCCGGTCCAAAGGAAAGCCGGTCCCGGCCCAACTGAAAATTCCACCATGCTCCCCCGGCGGCGGCATAGGCCCGCAGGGGTATGTTCAGGTCGAAACGCTGGGCTTCCCAGGGAACATTGGAACCCCAGGAAGCGGCGGGGTGGTTATAGTACCAGGGATCGGCGGCGGCAAAGGGTTCCGCAAAGAGTTCCACAGTATCGCCTAAAAAAAACTGGATCGGAAGGCTGATGAGCGCCGGGCTTGAGACATCCCGTTTAAGCCATGGAATTTCCGTGCTGGACCGCCAGCGGCCTTCCAGGGCGGCGTTCACCTGAAAGGCTGCGGCAAAGGCCGGAAAACCGGAGCCGGCTTTGCTGTATTGATAGACCGGCGCGGGGGCCAGGGCGTCCGCAATCCGCCGGTACTGCCGCCGGCCTCCTTCGGAAAGCAGGGCGGGATCGATCCCCTCCAGGGCGGCGGCAGCTTCCGGGGAAGAAAGGGGCGGCGTGAGGGAGAGAAAACTCTGTCCCCCTTCCCGGACTACCGCTCGCAGGTCCTCCAGCAGGGGGTCCCCTGGGGAGAACATCACCAGAGGCCCGGAAAAAAGCGGCAGGGCGCAGAAAAAACAGACCAGAGCCGGAATGCTCCGGCGTGCGGCATTCATATCATGTCCAGCATACCGGATTGCCTGGTACAAGTTAAGAAGGTTAAGGGGGGCAGCCCCCAGGCGGGGGTTCCATCCCCGCACCCCCGCCGGGGGGCGCGAACCGAAGGTTCGATGGCCCCCCGGTCCCCCCGGTTGGCTTTGCTGCGCGCCCCTTGCAAACAACGCGGCAGGGGCGGCGGGAAGCCGCATACCCCCAGGCGCTAGGCGAGGCTCTGAAAAGCGCGTTACAATACCGCATGGCAAGTTTTGATGTGTCCGCGAATTGGACGATCCGCTTCCCCCCGGCGATTCGGGCCGCGCAAAAGGGGGGAGAGGAACTGGCGCTGGTTATTGATACACTGCGGAAACATGCCGGGCTGAACATGGCCCTCCCCGCCCTCGCTGACGGTTCATCCCCATCCCTCGACGGCCCCCTCATCGCGCTGAACGCCGCGCCGGGGGAGTACCGGCACGGGGCTTTCTTGTGGCGCTTGAGCCCAAACCGCCTGGAAATCTTTGGCGCGGGGGGGCGCGGGATTTGCAACGGGATATTCGACTTTCTATCCGCGCTGAACCTCCGCTGGGACGCGCCGGGGGCGAAGTGCGCGGTTCCACGCCCGCTGGAGGGGGGAATGTACCTGCTGGCGCGTAAAGAATCCCGCAGTCCTTCGCCCTCCAGTCCGGTGAAGCGGCTGGTCTTCA
Source organism: Treponema sp. (assembly GCA_031280065.1). Next base: position 10,102 of record JAITHH010000027.1, read on the forward strand.
CCGGGAAAGAGTCCGGCAAAAGCCGGGAGCGGCTCATCATCTGGGCTGCGCGGAACCGTTATGACGCCCTGATTTTCCCGCTCCATTTCACCGCGCATAAGGCCGGCAGCCGGAAATCGCCCTTTTCCCTGGCCCTTGACTACGATCTGCCCATTGAGCGGGGCGGCAGGGAACTTTCCCGCCTGCTTCCCCGGCGTTGCTTTTGGTTCCACCGCGATATGTTCCGCATGGAACGGGGAAAGCGGATAAGAGCGCATCACTTCTGCGCCACGAATCCCCGCGCCATTGCCGTACTGCGGCAGGAGGCGGAGCGGCTGTTCCGCGCCTGTCCAGGCGTTTCGGTTTTCCATCTTTGGCCGGATCAGGGGCATGAGCAGACCTGGTGTTCCTGTCCGAGCTGCCGGGCTTTTTCCCCGGAGGAGCAGAACCGCATCGCGGTGAATGCCGCCGCCGAAGTTTTGGCGCACATCAATCCAGAGGCCCGGCTTTCTTATTATGAGCGTCCCAATGCGTTAATTGATCTTGAAATCTGGCCGAACACGTTCAAGCTGGAGGACCTGCCTGCGGTGTACCGGAAACGCCCAGGAAACACCGGTTAAATCAAACCAAACCGCAAGCGGCGCTTGCGCACAGATGGGCGGCATGAAGCGTTTTGTCAGCAGACAATGACCTCCATCCCCAGTTCATTCAGCTTCTGGATGTAGGAGGCCTCGATCCTGTTGTCCGTAAAGAGGTAGTTGATTTTTTTAGGGCTCTTGAGGGAGGCGAAGTAGATTTTTTCCAGCTTGCTTGAGTCGGCCAGCAGGTAGATCGTATGAGCGGAATTTATCATGGCCTCCTTAAGGGGGAGGTCCGAGATGCCTGGGTACGTGAGGCCCGCGGTGAGTGAAAAACCGCCGGTGGCGAGGAAGAGCTTGTCCACATAGAGATCTTTGAAGATCAGCGCCGCTTTCTCTCCCGTAACCGAGAGCGTCGGAGGCTTGAGTTCTCCCCCGGCAAGCAGGATGTGATTACTGGGCTCCGCGCCGAGCATCAGCGTGATGTTAAGGGCCGTGGTGATGATATTGAGGTTCTTCCGGCTGGTTATGCACCGGGCAAGCTCGGTCAGGGTGGAGCCGGAATCGAGAATGATGTTATCCCCGGAGGTGATGAATTCCGCCGCCCGCTGGGCGATGCGGCGCTTTTCTTCCATGTGTTCCGTGTGTTCGAGCTTGAGGCTGTCCGTAAAGGAGGCGAAGTCGTTGATATAGGCCCCGCCGTGCTGCCTCGTGATGGCGCGGTTTTTTTCGAGGGCTTCCAGGTCTCCCCGGATTGTGGGTTCCGATACTTTGAAGAGCCCGGAAAGCTCCTGCACCCGGCAACTGCCATTTTCCCGCAAAAGCTCCAGTATCTTTTCCCGCCGCTGTTCCTGAAACATGATTACCTATCACGATATTACCATGATACCGGGGGGGCTTTGCAAGAAGATCAAAGGGGGCCAGGACAACCGCATTAAAAGAAGGCTCAAGAAAAAGGGAAAAGGGACGAAAGGGAAGGGACGGAGGGGAACCAACAATGGACATACGAGCCAGTCTCTCAATTATCCCGGACCCCCGGATAGAGCGCGGGAAAAAACATTTATTAGCAGACATTCTTTTACTCTGCATCATCGCCATGGTCTGCGGCGTTGAATCCGTTGAAGATATCCATTTCTTCGGTGAAACCCACCTCAATTGGCTGAAAGACTGCCTCTTCCTGCCACACGGCATCCCTACAGCCTGGCGGCGGAAATACCGGTAACGGCGGAAAATTGTACGCCCAAGGAGCCCCCTGCCGCGCCGGGAGCGCCGGCGCTGATCGCGGGGAACCGGGAACTTACGGTAAGCTGGCAGGCGGTTCCC
>JAITHH010000276.1 GCA_031280065.1 Treponema sp.
AATGATTCGCGCCAGCGCCAGCACTGCGGCTATCCCCGCAGCCGCCAGAACCCGCTCCCATAACAGACGCTCCTGGTCTCCCAAATGGTAAAACGCGAAGTTCCCCTCCCGCACCCCCAGGGCTTTCAGGCGGCTCTTGGCCGCGGCTTCGGTAATTCCCCCCGAAGGATTAAGCAGGGCCGCGAGCGCCAGGACTTCCCGGCCCCGCGCCGAAGAAGGAACGTACACCCGGCAGTTTTCATCGTCCCCGTCCCGGATCACACCGCTCACTAGCCATGTCTCCCCCCGGAGCCGAAAGCGGTTCCCCGCGATTGCCGTACTCCCGAAGAGGGTGAACGCGGCCTGTTCGTTGAAGACCGCCAGCCGCCGCTTCCCCTCCCACGCCGCTCGCGAAAAGAACGCGCCCGCAGCCAGGGGGAATCCCATAACATGCGGGTAGGCGCTGTTGGTTCCAATAAGCGTAACCGGGTATTCCGCCTGGGCCAGGGAAAGCCGGGCCGCTTCGGGAACCTCGTAGGTGAGGAGAAATGTATCCTTGCAAAACTGTTCTATAGAGGTAACATCGAGCCGGGGAGCGCCGGGTTCCGCCGGAACCGCCAGCAGCAGATTGCCAGAGCCCCCCGGCCGGCAAGCAACGCCGGGATACCAAGCCCCGCCAGGCACAGGGCCGCCAGACCTGCGGCCGTCAGCGCACCGCTAGTTTTCAAAGAAGTCCTCCGCGTTTTTCAGGACCACGGTGATTCCCGGCGATAGGGCTTTGTCGCTCGCCAGGACCACCGGCTCAAAGAACGTGATCCCTCGCGCCGCCGCGGTATTTTCGTTATCCGAGTCGCCAATGAATATGTCCAGCCGCTCCAGGTAGTATTCCTCCCCCATGATCCCCTTGCGCCGCTTGATCTGGTAGAGGAAGCAGCCGTCGTTGTCCTGGTTGACCGCGCCGTTGGGCACGAGGGTAAAAGAGGAGGCGCTGGTCTTTTCAAAGGTGATTTCAAAGGTTTCCCCGGCGCTCACTTCCCCGGACGCTGCGGCGACGGTTACGGTCTTGCCCTGGGCCTGCGGTTTGACCCGGAGCACGGTCCCGGTAAGGCTATGGGATGAATTGACCAGCGCGCAGGAGTCTCCGGCGCTCACGAAGTTGTTGTCCAGGGAGACCGTACATTCCACGGTGAATTCCCGCCCCCTACTCACCGAGGCCATCGGGGCGTTTTCCGGGAAGTATTTGCCCCGCTCCGCCTGGAGCGAGAGGATCACGCCGCTGGCCGGGGAATAGACCGTCCGGTTGGCCCGGTATTCCTCCAGGACTTCACGGGCCGCATCCTCGGCCAGGCGGAGGTTCCCCCATTCCCGTTCCCGGGCCGCCAGGGTGAATTCCAGATCGTCCCGTTCCGCCTCGTACTTGAAGAACAGGGACTTGAGGCTGTTCTCCGCGCCGGTTACCTCGTTCCGGCTCACCGTGCCCAGTTCAAAGCCGAGCCGGGCGTTTTGCAGGGCGATCCGGGCCTTATCGATCTCCAGGGCGATGAGTCCCGCCTGGCCGGAGAGGGCCGCCGCCGCGTCCTCCTCCGCCCCGGATGATGCCGAAGCCAGCGCCGCCTGAATATTCGCCAGCCGGGCCCGGAGGGCCCGGATATCCGTCTCCAGTTTCCCGGTGCTGTTCGCCGTTTCAGCGGCTTTCCGCTCCGCCGCAGCCAGGTCGAAATCCATCTCAAAGAGCGCGTCCCCCTCCCGCACTTCGTCCCCCTCTTTGACAAAGACCCGGCCCGCCGCGCCGCCCGCCGCCGCGTAGACCGTCTCCGTTTCCGCCCAGTCCGCGATCCCGGAGCTTATTTCCAGCTTGGCAAGGTTCCCGCGCCGGGGTCTGGCCCCGGTTACTTCGGGCATGTTGTAGCGGTAGATGGTCTTTGAAAAAAAGAGGAGCAGGGTCAGCAGCCCCAAGACGCCAATCCCGCAGGTTCTTTTCGTTAGTTTCATGCTGTTTTCTTAGCGGCCCGCGCCGCAGCGCCTCCGGTATGCCGGGCCCGGAGCCACAGCTGTTACTTTACCCCCGATAATTCAATGCCCTTTTCCAGGTCCTTCTGCCCCGCAAAAAGAAACCATAACGGCACAAACATATAAATACACGACGCCGCGAATATCAGCCCCGTCCTCCCCTCGGCCAGCCGCGAAAGATAGACCGACAAGGGCTCTTTCCGGTAGTCAAGAATAAAAATCACCGCCTGCTCCACCACATTCCAATACTCAATGAAGGTCAGCATACACAACGCCGCCGCCGGGGACTTGACTTGGGGAATCACCACGTAAAACAGCGTCTGCCAGTTCCCTGCCCCGTCAATCTCCGCGGCCTCAAAATACGCCGGCGGAATCGCCTTCATGCCCTGCCGCATCAAGAACACCCCAAAGGGTGAAAAAATCCCCGGCAGGATAACCGCCAGATAGCTCTTCTCTATCCCCAAAAGCGCCGAGATAATGTAGTTCGGCACCAGCACCGCCTGGAGCGGCATGAGCATCACCACGATATACACCGTAAAAAGCCGCTCCTTGTGCTTCCACCGCCAAACCGTAAACCCATAGGCCGTAAGCGCCCCGATCCCCAGGGCCCCCAGCGTTACCGGCAGGGTCAGCTTCAGCGAGTTAAAGAGGAGCGCCAGAAACGAGGGCTGATTCACCAGGGTCTCGGCGTACTGTTCCGCGCTGGCTGGCGCGGGAATCAGCAGCATCCGCTTGAATTTCTCCGTGATCCCCGCGGCAAGGTCAAAGGCAGTGATCCGGGAACTGTAGTTCACCGCAATCGCCTGCTCAGTCATAAAAGACCCGGCAAAGGTTACGAGCAGGGGATAGATGAACAGTCCCCCCAGGACCGCAAGCGTGAAAACAGCAAGCCGGGGGTTTCCCGGAGTGTTCGGGTTTCTCATGCGGCCCTCCGTTCAAGGCGCAGCAGGAACCGGGTAAACAGGGCGATGATCAGCACCAGCACCGCCGTGGCCGAGGTCAGCCGGGGATAGTTCAAGGAGGCGAACATATTGTTCATAAAGTGCTGGAGCGTGTACACGCTCTGGTGGGGATAGTTCCCCGTAATAAGGTAGACCTCCCGGAATATCTTAAAGGAATTGATGATCGCCATGATCAGCGCCAAGACCACCGTGGGGAGGAGGCAGGGAAGGGTGATATGCCGGAAAGCCTGGAGGGGCGAAGCGTTGTCCATCCACGCGGCCTCGTAGTAGTCCTTGGGAATGTTCCCCAGCCCCGCGAGGAACAGCACCATGTTGTAGCCGCAGTTTTTCCAGAGGAATATCAGGATCATCACCGGCAGGGCCAGCTCTGAGTCGAGCCAGTTGAGCTTCCCGGCTCCTGCTGCGCGGAGCAGGCCGTTGAGCGCACCGTCTAAAGAAAAGAGGGTCTTCCAGAAGAAGACCATGGACCCCGAGGGGATCACCAGGGGGATGAGGAAGATCAAAGAGAACCACTCCCGGCCTTTCCGCAGGCGGCCAAGGAGCAGGGCGAGGCCCAGGGAAAGGGCCAGGTTGAGGGGCGCCGAGATGCCAATGAACCGGACCGTGTTGAAGAGCCCCAGCAGGTAGGCCCGGTTCGTGAACAGGGCGGCGAAGTTGGCGAGCCCCGCGAAGGAACCGTCCACGGGCTTATCCATAAAGGCGTAGGCCAGGGACAAACCAAAGGGCGCAATAAAAAACAGCCCAAAGCCCAACAAGCCCGGCAGCACAAACCAAAATCCTTTGCTAACCGGGGGGACCGGGGGGCTTTTTGGCCTCCCGGCGGAGGCGCGGGGGCGGCCCCCCCGCAGAAGCGGGCCGCTCCTATTCATTGAGGTACAGGTCCGCCTTGTTCTGCAAACCCCGGGCTACCTCTTCGGCGCTCCGGGACCCGTTGAGGAAATACCGCATCTCCGCCTTAATCATGTCGTCGATGGCGCTGTCCCGCACCGTGAAGCGGTTAATTTTGTCCGAGAGAGCTTCCACTGCGGCATTGTACTGTTCCATACGCTCCCGCATCTGGCCGGAGAGGGCCCGCTGACCGGCGGGGGAACTGAAGAAGCGGAGTTCCGCCTTTTCGGCCCGGGCTTGGTTGTGCAGGGGGAGGGTGTTCGGGTGGAGGTTAGTGGAGAGCTGGCTTTCTTTGGAAAGGAGGAACTTCAGGAAGGCCCAGGACAGGGCCTTGTTCTTTGACCGGGCGTTGATGCCAAAGGCCGTGCTGTAGCTCAAGGGAACCGAGCCGTCCGCGTTGGCGGCGATGCCGGCGATCTCATCGTCATCGTCCACGGACCGGGCGGATCGGATGCCTTCGGCCATCCTCATCTGGATTCCCGTGCCCCGGGTAAAGTGGGAGAACAGGGCGAAGTTGCCCTCCAGTTTGAAAAAGTAGCGATCCGTTTCCTGGAGCGCGGCCTGACGCATCATCTCCTCCGGGTCCTGCCGGCCCGGGTCCAGGGGGATGTAGCCCTTGTCCCCATAGCCCTGGAGGGAATTGAGGAGGGCGGTGAATTCGCCGCCGGTGAAATTCGCCCGCTTGTTTTCCAGGTCCACGAAGTCCTGCATCCGCTCGTTGAGGAGCTGCTCCCCCATACCGCTGAAGGTGGCGCTGAACAGTTTGTTCCGTCCGTTGTAGAGCCCCTCGCCGATGGCAAAAAGTTCCCCGGTGTTCCATACCGTACCCAGGCCGAACCGGGCCGCCGCGGAAGAGGGAACTAAGGCGGCGTCGTAGGCGATATAGATAAAGGTGTAGTCCAGGGGCAGGAACCAAGTTCCCCCTTGATAGGACAGCGCTTCGAGGATATTTTGCCGGTAATCCTCCCGCTTAAACGCGGGGTCCCCGGTCATGTAGGGCTCCAGGTTTTCCAATGTCCCGTTTCGGACAAACTTTTGGAGGGGGAGCACATCCAAAGCGTAGAGGTCCGCGCCGGTTCCGGACATGAGGCTGGTGTTCACCCGGCTTACGTAGTCCGCCCGGCCTTGGGGATCGTCCTGCATCAGCACCATCACATTCTGCTGGTTCCCTGTTCCCCCGGTCCGGATTTCCGGCATGGCCGAGAAGGTCTCGACGTTAATTTTGGTTCCCGGATGTTCCGCCTCGAAAGCCTGGGCCGCCTCTTCCAGAAAAGCCCGGCAGCGCAGGGTGTCGTAGGCGGAGACGCTGATCTCCCCCTCGATCTTTCCGTCAAAGAGTTCCGGCCCCGGCCCGGTCCCGCCGCTTCCCTCCTGAGCCTGTCTCCCTCTGGCGCTGCAGCTTGAGAGGGCCAAAGCCAGGGCGAGGTTCAGAAACACAATTCGTTTCATCATGATAAATCCTCCAGATTCAATTTGCTGCTTACACCATA
>JAITHH010000283.1 GCA_031280065.1 Treponema sp.
TTGAAATCATGTATAATGAATTGGATGACGGCAGAATAAACGTATTTCACGCAATGCCTTGCCGTACTGTATTTCTTGAATTATTGAAAGCATGGAGATATTGATGAAAGAAATGACTGACGAAGAAGCGGACGCGCTGGACGAATACTACACCAAAAACCCGCCCAGGGTAGACTCGCGCAAAAACGGCGGCTTTGCCAAACCATCATTCAGACTGGCTGCGCCCGGACGCCTTTCCGGGGATTACCTTTTGACACAAGCGATTGCCGCCCATAAGCCGCCAACAGAAGTCATCAGCGAACCCGTGCGGGAAAAAATAGCGGCTCCGCTATAACCCGTTCTTGCGTAAACTGCTATTTCAAGATACCGGCAAAAGCCGCTTCCAGCGGCAGAGCGTAATAGAGATACCCGTAAGCGGCGGCGGACGAAAAGACCTTCCGGCCATAGTCCCTCGTTTCCGGGTACTCAACGGTTTCCAGGAACAAATCCGCGGGCAGCCGGGATTCAGCCGTACGCCAGCGCCGCACCCGGCCCATACCGCCGTTATAGGCCAGAACCGCCAGCAGCGGATTCTCCATGTAATCCACAAGATAGCGCAGGTAGAAGGCCCCCAGGCGGATATTCACTTCGGGATTGAGCAGGTCAGGCTCGCCCCCCGCCGCGTAATTGGGCCCCCCCCGCCGGCTCAGACGCCCGGCCATCTCCCCGGCAGTGGCGGGCATAAGCTGGGTAAGCCCCGCCGCCCCCGCTCGTGAGCGGACATCCGCCTCAAAAGAACTCTCCGTGCGGATAAGGCCGTAGAACAGGGCCGCCTGAATGTTCGATTCCCGCGCCGCAGGCTCAACCAGGTCCGCAAAGGCCCGCGGATAGAAGATCTCCATGTCCTGCCGCGCCGGAGTATAACCGGGCCGGTACAGGTAGGCCGCGGCCACCCGCATCGCCTCAGCCCAGCGCCCGTCCTGGTGAAACGCCCCGGCCAGGGCCCGCAGGTCCGCCGCGCTCAGTTCCCGCGCCGCGTCTCGCGCCGCATCCCGCAGATAGGAATAGGCAAAGCGCCCGGCCCCAAAGCGGAAAAACCCCAGGATGAATTCCGCCAGCGCCGGAACCTCCCCGCTACCCTCCGGCGAGGCAGGGCCGGCCGCCTCTCCGCTTTCCAGGGGGAACGGAACAAGCGCCGTGCCCAGGCGGGAAGCGGCAAGGGCGCGGTAATACAGGGCCCCGGACGCCCGGTCGCGGGCAAATTTGAAGAATTCCGCCGCAGGGCCAATTCCAGCGGAGGACAGCAGCCCCGTCTCGATGGCCCGGCCCAGAATATAGGCGTATTGGGCGGCAATACCCCCTCCGGCATCCCCCCGCAGGAGGGCAAAGACTCCGGCAAGGGCCTTCCACTGTCTTCCGGCAACCAGCAGCCGGGACAGGCGGTCCAGAACATCCTCAAAATAGAAAGGATCGTGCCAGCGGGGCGCAAAACGCTGGAGCAGGGGCAGCAGTTCCCGCTCAAAGGAATCCCGCCGCGCCCCGTTCCGGGAAATGGCGGTGTCCAAAATGTACCACATCGAAGCATCTTCCTGGATCGCGTCCGGCGCGGCCTCCAGCGCACGGGTAAACAGCGCCTCCGCCTCCGCGTACTGCCGGCGCTGCCGCTCTATCCTTCCGGCAAAGTAGCGGAGCCGGTAGCGGACCGGGCCCAGAACGCCGGGGGGAATGTCCGTCCGCGCATCCAAGAGCCCGTCCCACTCGCTGAACAGGGCAAGCCCCTCCTCCCCCGCCGCGCCGAACTGGAAAGCCCGGCCCAAGTCCCCCAGCAGTTCTGGATAATGGAAGAATAACTCCCGCCCCTCCTCGAAAATGCCCTTGAACTGGATCAGCCCCTCTTGATATGCGGAACGGGCAACCGCAAGCCGCCCGGCTAGGGCCGCGTATTCAGCCGCGCCGAAGCGCTCCGGGAACCCGCTGACCGGCGAAACGCCGCCACGGGCAGCGCCCTGAGCAAAGACCCAGCGGTCTATGTCCCCGGCGGGAGCGGTAAAGAGAATACCAGCCAGTTCATCCGCAGCCCCTTCCAGCGCTTTGGCCGCCGCGTCCCCCTCTTTGGGGGCCAGAGCCAGCCGCGCCGCCAGGTACAGAACCCGCTCCCAAGGGGACGCGCCTTCAGCGGGTTTGGAAACCGCCGCATACCGGCCCAGGGCAAAGGACGCGGCCTGTTCCAGGGCTTTGAGCGCGGAGCCGGACTCTGCGGGGACGCGATCCCGGCCCTGGAAACGCTTGCGGACCCGCTCGGCCAGGGCCGTATCAGGGCCTTCCAGAACCAGGGGGATGAGCTTTTGCGCCGACGCTTCCCGGATCAGGGGGGAGGGACTTCCAAGGGCCAGGGTAAAGAGGGCCGCCCCGTGGGACGGCGAAGACTCCGAGGCAAGCAGCCCGCTGTAGAAGAGCGCCGGAGCATTGAACCGCTCCAGCTCGTTAAGCCGGGAAACGTCTGCGGCAAGGATGAAATCCACATCGCCCTTGAGCAGCCGTTCTTCCGCGTCTTTGAGGGGAACGTTCAAGACCTCGCCCGCTCCGCAGGCCGCCAGGCCCCAGAGCAGGAACAGGCAAACGGCAGCAATGGAATTCCCCCGGATCATGGGACTCAAAACAACGGAATTCCCCTAGTTCTTGGGCGGGACGCGGATGGTTCTGCCCGCAATGATCAGGTCAGGATTGCCGATCCGGTTAAAACGGGCTATCCGGGGATAGAGCCAGGGATTGCGGTAAAACGCCTCCGATATGTCCCACAGCGTGTCCCCCCAGCGGATCTGGTACGGGACCCCTCCCGGCGGAATCGTCGCGGGAACCTTGTACGAGGCTACCGGCGCCGGAGACCTGCGCCTGACTGCGGGCCGGCTGGCCGGGCTGGGAGCCGCGGACCTCGGCGGCGCTTCGATGATCTGCGTGGGCCGCGATTCCGCCGGGGCTTTCGTTTCAGGAGCGGAGGCAGGGCGGGCTGGTTCTGTCCGGGGCGGAGACGCGGGCTGATCCGCAGCCGGTACTGCCGGCGCGGGCGGCTCGGCGGGGCGCCGTGTTTCCTCGGCCCGCACCGGCGGCGCGGCGGTCCCTAACAAGGGCTTCTCCCGGATCAGGAAGAACCAGACGCCCGCGCCCAGCAGGAGGAGGAGCAGTCCCAGGAGCAGGATGAGGAGCCAGGGGAAGCCGCGCTTTGCTTCGTCCGTCCTTTCGCGGATGGTTCTGGCTTTTTCGTACAGGCCCGCGGGCGGCGGCTCCGAGGCGGATTCAAGCTCATAATCGGGGATGTTCCGGGCCCGCTGTTCCTCCTCCAGGGACGCGAGGGCCACGCTTAAATGGAGGAGCTTCCCGGCGGCGGCGGGGTCCAGGTCTTTGGCATCCACATTAAGCTGGCCGTCCTTGCCGGAATCGATGACCAGCTCCACAGAAGGCTCCCCTTTCACGCCGGGTTTGATCTTTTCGACGACGATACTGCCCACATAGAGCGCCCCGGCCATCTGTTTCTTGCCGCTTTTATAAAGATCGATCTGCATACTCTTTTGGTTATCGTGAACAGTCGTGAGGATCAGGCGCTTTTTAACGCCGGAATTCTCCTCGATAACCGGATAAAACTCCCCATTCGCGATCTTTATGCCTATAGCGTCCATTGTCCGGGCTCCTTTCTCTATAATGGGGCGCAGCGGATACATACTCCCCGTTTGAATATCGGTATTATACTATTTTTCTTCAATAACCGGCAATAACCTGCGGGAAGCGGCCTGAATCCGGCGTCCGCCCTCTTAATATTCATGTTTTCTTCCCCGATAATAAAGGTATGAATCTCCTTCTTCCCATTATAGCGGTTGTTCTCGTGCTGGCAGTCATCGTCGTTGTGGTTCTTACGGTAACAGGCCGTTCTAAAGGCGGCGGGAGCGGCCCCGCGAAACGGGAACGGAACCGGGATGCGGTCATCAGGGACGCGAACAAGCGCCTGACTCAGAATCCCCGCGATTACGCCGCGCTGAACGCCGTAGGGAATGTCTATTACCGCGAAAGCCAATGGGATGAGGCGTATAAGGCATACGAAATCCTGGTAAACGCGCCCCCCGCAACTTCCGGGGTTGATTCCTTCGAGGTGAATCTCCGCTGCGGCATTTCGGCGCTCAATCTGGGCAAAATGGACGAAGCCTACAAGGGGCTTTTCTTTGCCCGCAACCTGCGGCAGGACAACTTCGAGGCGAACTATCACTTGGGGTCGCTGGAATTCCAAAGGAAGAACTATGAACGGGCCGTCAACTATCTCCAGATAGCCCGGCGGCAGGACGGTGAGCACGTTCCTACCCTGCGCACCCTGGGGCACGCCTTCTTCAAGGTGAAGAAGTACAAAGAGGCGATGGCCTTTATCCGCAAGGCGATTGATCTGGCCCCGGATGACAAGGAATCCCTGTATACCCTGGGGGAGTGCTACCACGAGGCGGAGCAGACCGATCAGGCGCTCAAGATATTCACCCGTCTGCGGCCCGACCCGGTGATGGGAGCCAACGCCTGCCTCCTGTCGGGGACGATCAACACGGAATTGCGCCAGTATGACAAGGCTATCGAGGACTTTGAAATCGGGCTGCGGCACAAGAATATCACCCCCGAAGTCTGGGTTGATATCAAATACCGGCTTGCCAAGCTGTACATCGAAACGGGCGAAATCGGCAAGGCGCTGACCAACCTGAAAGATATTCAACTGGAGCACTCAAACTATAAAGATGTGGCCGCGCTGATCAGCAAGTACCGGGAACTTAACGCCAACAAGAACCTGCAAATCTACATGATCGGCTCGTCTGCGGACTTTATCGCCCTGTGCCGGAAGATTGTCGTCAGCTACTTCCCCAAGGCGCGGGTCAAAATTACCAATATATCGGTGAACAAGAACGAGTGGGCCGATATTTTGGCGGAAGTGGACACGGCCAAAATGTCCGATGTGGTTATGTTCCGGTTCATCCGCTCCCAGGGTTCTATCGGGGAGATTATCGTGCGGGACTTCCATTCGCATCTCAAAGAGGTCAAAGCGGGCAAGGGGATTTGCACAACCGTGGGCACGTTCTCCGATGAGGCGCGGCGCTACACCGAGGCCCGGCTCATTGACCTTATCGAGAAAGAGCGTCTGACGCCGATGCTCAACCTGCTGGACATGAGCGCCGCCG
>JAITHH010000322.1 GCA_031280065.1 Treponema sp.
CATCAGCGTCGAACCGAAGGTTCGCAATCTGTGTACATCCGTGTCATCTGCGGTTTAAATCCGCGTTAATCCGTGGACTCTGTTTAAAAACCCTGATTTATTCAGCGCTGAACCCTGCCCGAAGCGTCGCCGCCCGCCAGCTTCTTCACCTCGTCCACAGAAACCAGGTTGAAGTCCCCCTCGATGCTGTGCTTGAGACAGCTTGCGGCCACGGCGAATTCCAGGCGCTCCTGGGGGGACATACCCCGCAGACAGCCGTAAATAAGACCCGCCGCGAAACTGTCCCCGCCGCCCACCCGGTCAACAATGTGAACCGGATACTTCTTTGAAAAGAAATAGTTTGTGCCGTCGTAAAGCATCGCCGCCCAGTTGTTGTCGTTTGCGGAAACCGATTCCCGCAGCGTTATCGCCGCCTGTTTGAAAGCAAAGCGCTTCACCAGCGCGGCGGCAACCTCCTGGTAGCCCTCCCGGCTGATCTTCCCGCTGGTAATATCGCTGGCGCCCGCCTTGATGCCGAACACATCCGCGGCGTCTTCCTCGTTGGCAATGCACACGTCCACAAACCCCATGAGCCGCCCCATCACCTCTCCGGCCTTTTCCCGCGTCCAGAGATTCTTCCGGTAGTTGAGATCGCAGGAGACCGTGATTCCGGCGGCTTTGGCAGCTTTACAGGCGTCAAGACAGATCGCGGCGGCGCTGTCCGAAAGCGCCGGGGTAATGCCCGTAAAGTGAAACCAGGACGCGCCCTGGAACGCCGCCTTCCAGTCAAAATCGGCGCTTTGCGCCTCGGCAATCGCCGAATGGGCGCGGTCGTAAATCACCTTGGAGGGCCGCTGGGATGCGCCTTTCTCCAGAAAGTAAATTCCAACCCGGCTCCCGCCCCGGACGATCAGCGAGGTGTCCACCCCGAACTGCCGCAGCCGGTTCACCGCCCCCTGCCCGATCTCATGCGCGGGGAGCTTGGTAACAAAGGCCGCGTTAAGGCCGAACCCCGCCAGGGACACCGCCACATTGGCCTCCCCGCCGCCGTAGGTCGCGCCGTAGCGCTCGGCCTGCGCAAAGCGGTAGTAGCCGTCAGGCGCAAGGCGCAGCATGATCTCGCCAAACGTAACAATTCTTTCCATATAATACTCCTTTACACCCCTACTTTTTCTGAACCAGATGAACGGCAAAACCGGCGATTTCCTCGGCCAGGTAGATCGCAATCAAACCGCCCTTGCCGTCGGGGTTGGCGCTCTCCTGGTTAAAGGACAGCCCGGCCCGTTCCAGATACGCCTGCGCCCGCGCCACATTGTTGACCGCAATGGCGATATGCCCGTTCCGGCCCAGGTACGGCGACTTCATCACCTCGATGCCGGGGCCTGCAAAGATCGACTTCTTCCCGTCCTTTGGGACAAAACCAAAGAAGGTTTCAAAGAACGCGGCGGCTTTGCGGGCTTCCGCTTCGCTGGCCCCGTTGATCCCGATATGAACCATCGAAAACCCGTGGGCCTTCCGCACCGCTTCTTGACAGAGCGAGGTGATCAGGCTGAATTTTCCCTCGCTGATAAGGTCTGCGCCCACCATCCAGGACCCGCCGCAGGCCAATATCCGGTCGTAGGCCAGATACGCGCCGATGTTGTCCGCGCTGATTCCGCCTGTGGGCATGAATTTCACATTGGGGTAGGGGGCGGCCACCGCCTTGATGTACGCCAGCCCTCCGGCGGGCTCGGCGGGGAAGAACTTGACCGCATCCAGGCCGAATTCCAGGGCCGCCTCAATGTCCGAGGGGTTGGAACAGCCCGGCGTGACGGGAACGCCGCGCTCCAGACAGCGGGCCACGACCTTGGGATTCAGGCCGGGGCTCACGACAAAGCTGGCCCCCGCGTCCACGGCCCGGTCAACCTGCTCAACGGTCAGCACGGTGCCCGCGCCCAGCAGGATTTCCGGCAATCCCCGGTGGATACGGCGGATCGCCTCTTCCCCCTGGGCGGTACGGAACGTGATTTCCGCGCAGGGGAGCCCGCCGTCGAGCAGCGCCTGCGCCAGGGGCAGGGCTTTCTCAACGTCATCGATTTTGATAACCGGCACAATGCCGATTTTCCCCAGTTTTTCAAGAACTTCGTGCATGATATAACCTCCTAATTATAAAGCGGCGGCATCGCCGCTTACGTCCTTTTACCGTCTTATCCTCGGCGGAAATCTTCGGCGGCCCGTTTGAGTACCCCTCGTACCGCGCCAGGCCCGGCGATGAGTTCGGCGAAGCGGGCCTCTACCTTTGCTCCCAGCCCGGCCTCGTACAGATCAAGGCCGAAGAGCGCCGCATCAGACAAGACCGGCTGTAAAATGTCATGGAACGGCCCGGGACTGCCCAAACGAAGCCCGGCAAGCCGCCCGCTTAAGCCATCATACTGCGGATCCGGGCTGACCGTGAAGGCGTTTCCCCCGTCGTCAATCCCCAGAAGATACCGGAGCCAGGCGGCCAATACCAGAGGAATTCCCTCCAGGCTCGCCATGCTCAACGCGGCGTTCTTCCGGTACGCCTTGAGGGTTTCTCCAAAGCGGATGGGTATCTTGAGGGACGTGTCCGAAGCGATGCGCTGGGGCGTGTCGGGCATATAGGGGTTGGGGAGCCGCCGGGTGATCACCTGATCGATGAAGTCCCGCGGCGAGAGTATCCCCGGATCGATTGCCACCGGCAGTCCTTCCTGATAGCCGATGCGTTCTATCAGGGCGACGAGGTCCGGGTCCTTCATCTCTTCGCTGATGCGGGTATAGCCCAAGAGACAGCCGAAGACCGCCAGCGCGGTGTGCAGGGGGTTGAGGCAGGTGCAGACTTTCATCTTCTCCACCTTGTCAACGGTTTCCCGGTTGGTAAAGAGGACTCCGGCCTGCTCCAGCGGGGGGCGGCCTGCGGGGAAGGCGTCTTCGATGACCAGGTACTGGGTCTCTTCGGCGTTCACAAAGGGCGCAACATAGGTGTTTTTCGCGGTAACGCAGCCTTCCGCGCCAGAAAACCCGGCCTGTTCGAGCATGGCTTTAACGCCGTCATCGGGCCGGGGGGTGATCTTATCGATCATGGTCCAGGGAAACGATACCTTGGCGCGGTCGCGGATGTACTCCGCAAAGCCCGCTTCGGCCAGGCCCCGTGCGGTCCAGCCCTGGGCAAAGGCGTCAATGGCCGCAAAGAGCTTGTCGCCGTTATGCGAGCAATTGTCCATGCTGACCAGGGCCAGCGGCAGGGCTCCGGCGAGGCAGCGCTCGTAACAGAGCGAGGCGATGCGGCCCATGTAGCTTTTCGCCTGGCCTGGCCCGGCTTCCATGTCCGCCGCTGCGTCCGGGAAGAGCGCTCCGCCTGAGCCGCTGATCTGGTAGCCCTTCTCGGTGATGGTAAAGCTGGCCATTTGCAGGGAGGCGGCGCGGAACAGGGCCTTGACCTGCTCGAAGTCCGCGGCTTTGTCCAGGCGCAGCGCTCCGGCAACGCTGGCGATAACTTTTTTGTCGATGCCGCCGTCCGCTTTGAGGGTAACGGCGAGGGTTAAGTTATCGCAGGGCAGGAATACTTTGTCGATGATTTCTCCGTCGTAGCCTTCCGCGACGATGATGCCGGTTGTTACCAGGCCCTTATCGAGGAGGGTTTGCTGTAACGCGGCGGGGAAGGCGCGGAAAATATTTCCGGCTCCGAAGTGCGCCCAGGCGGGCGCGGCGCGGGTTGCGGCGATCATGGCGTCCCGGTCAAAGCGGGGAAGTTCGATTCCGGCTTTTTCCCAGGCGTCCCGGTTTTGCAGTGATTGGTTTTGTAGGGTCATGTTTGCTCCTTTTTATGCGGGGGCGCTGCCCCCGCGCCCCCGCCGGGGGGCCCAGCGCCCCCCGGTCCCCCCGCTGGCCAGGCGTATAGTTTCCAATGGGCGCGAGGCCAAGCCATCCGGGGGGTGGGGGGCCATCGAACCGTAGGTTCGCGCCCCCCATATTCTTAAGACGTTTTGCTAATAGCTTCCCATAAGCCGTTGAGATACGCAGCCCCCAACGCCCGATCATACAAACCATACCCAGGGATCGAAACTTCACCCCATATAGCCCGCCCATGATCCGGACGTATCGGCC
>JAITHH010000051.1 GCA_031280065.1 Treponema sp.
CTAATACCGGCGCAGCCCGGTCTGGCGGGGGCGGCAGGGGCAGACAAACATCTGGAACTCCCTGCCGGAGGAGACCGCAACGCGGGCTCCGTAGGCAGACTCCACAGGGTTTGTCTGCCTCTGCTGCCCCCGCCAGACCGGAATGGAGCGATATAACACTCCATGACCCCACAGGGTTTGTCTGCACTTGCTGCCCCGCCAGACCGGAAACGAAAAAAACAACATGATTTTAATGCGGTTGCCCTGTCCCCACTCCCCACCCAGGGCGAGCGCACTATGTAGAATTCTGCCCGGAAGCGAAATCGGAATGGAACAACAGGCGCTCCAGATACTCCTCCGACCAGGCCATTTGCTGGACGCGGCCCCTGACGCTGGTTTTCGACTCTTTGTCAGACCGCGCAACAGTCAGCGCGATTTTCCGTATCAGCCCAAGGGTGCGCGGACTCCAGTCCTTCCTCACACGGCAGGCATCCTCACGATATAGCACGTCTAGCATATAATGCAGCCGGTTTTCTATCCCCCAATGCGACCGGACCGCGTGCGCGAACCATTCCTCATCCGCGCCGAGACTGGAAATGAAATACCGCCGCTCGGTTTTCACTCCCTCACCCGCGTCACGGGTCGATTCCACTACCCCTATTGATTTGATACTTTTCCACTGGGGGAACTGTTTCACCAGCCACTGTACGTCATCGCTGACCGCGTAATCACGGATTTCTTTCCGCCCGTGTTTCTCCTCATACGTTGAAGTCGCGCGGAAGGTGATATACGGCGCCTCTGCCGCGGGCTTGGTGAAGTCCAGCATGTCCCAGTATTCTTTCACCTCCTCATGCAGCGTTTCCTGGTTCCCTTTCAGCGAAAATACATAATCAGCCCCTTTTTTACTATCCTATCAGCGATTTCGTACTGGCAACCCATCGCGTCTATCGTTATTATACATCCGGCTATCGCTATCTGCTCCGGCAGTACCGGAATAGCGGTGATTTCGTTGCTTTTCGCTTCCGTCTGCACCTGGGCGAACACCAACTGGTTCTCCGTCGCCCACGCGCTTACCGAGCGTCCTATGGGACGCACTGTATTGATTTTGCCTCCGTCCCCGCCTTGAAATGGCTGTTCGTCGCCATTCCCCTCATCGTCTTCCCGTCTATCGCTATCACTTCCCGCTTTATGTCCACTTTAATGTCCCGCACCCAGTTCATAAAGCACGATTTCAAGAGTTCGCTTCGTATCGCGCCCAGCACCCGCCGGTATACGTCGTGCTTGGGGATGCCTTCCTCCAGGGACAGAAACCGGCGCAACCATTTTTCCCGCATGATCCCGTAGCGCTCTATCGATTCCCAGCCGTCCGCCCCGCTCATCACCGCCAAAAACGCGATGACGATGACCTCTATCAGCGGGTATTTCTTGTTCTTCGTCTCCCGCCTCGGGTCTTCTATCTCTGAAAAATACTCCATGAGCGGCGATAATCTCCGGTCTTCCATATTCCCCTCCTGAATAGGTGTTGGCTGACTTCGATTGTACCTTGCTTTTTTGTTCTCTGGTTATATAGTGCGCTGGCCCTGCGCAAACGGTTCAGCTTACTTGTTATCCGTTCCCCATCCCGTTATGCTGGAGAAAAATCACCGGAGGACACAATGGCAAACATGGCTCGCCAGGGGGGAATTCCCTCACGGTCAGAAATCGCGGCGCAGGATACCTGGGACCTTTCCAAACTCTACCCCGATGACGGGGCGTGGGCCCAAGGTTTAGCAGACTTTGAAACCGCGGCGGAGCGGATTCCCGCTTTTCGGGGGACCCTGCAAACATCCGCCGCCGCATTGGGAGCGTACCTGGACTTCACCCGGGACCTGGGGATACTGGAAGAGCGGCTGGGCTATTACTGCGAATTGCGGGAAACCGAAGACGAGGGGGACGGCGCGGCCAGGGCCATGAAGGGCCGGTTTGTCATGGCCGCCGCCAAAGCCGGGGCCGCCGCAGCCTGGGCGAAACCCGAAATACAGGCCATCCCCGATGAACTCATGGCGGCCTTTCTGAAAGACCCCTGCCTTGAAGCGTACCGCGTCTACCTCAAAAAACTCATCCGGTATAAACCCCATATCCTCAGCGATAAGGAAGAACGGCTCCTGGCCCTCCAATCCGAGGGAGAAGGCGCCCTTGCCGATGCGTTCTCGGTACTCACCAATGTGGATATGCAATTCGGCGTCATCGACACCCCTGATGGTACGCGCCCGCTCTCCCAGTCAACCTGGTCCGTGTTCATGGAGAATCCTGACCGGGAAATCCGCCGTCAGGCGTATCAGCGCTTCTACGAGGTGTTCGAGGCCCATAAGACAACCCTGGCGGTTCTTTACGGGGGGCAGGTCAAGCAGGATGTGATTCAGGCCCGGATACGGGGCTTTCCATCAGCGCGGGCCGCAGCCCTCTTCCCTGACGATGTTCCCGAAGCGGTGTATGACAGCCTCATTGACGCGGTGGGCCGGAATCTCGCCCCCCTGCACCGCTACTACCGGTTGCGAAAGCGGGCGCTCAAGGCCGATACGCTGCGCCATTACGATGTTTACGTTCCCCTGGTTCCCGTGGCGGCGCGTAAGACCTCCTGGAACGAGGCGGTAGACCTGGTTTCCGCGGCCCTGGCTCCTTTAGGGGATGAGTATGTGAACACCCTGCGGGCGGGGCTTCTGGGCCGCTGGGCGGACCGCTATGAAAACCGGGGGAAGCGCTCCGGCGCGTTTTCCGCGGGCAGCTTCACGGGGGACCCCTATATTCTGATGAATTACAAAGACGAGGACATCCGGGATGTATTCACCCTTGCCCACGAGGGGGGCCATTCCATGCATTCCTGGTATTCAGCCCGGTCCAACCCGTTTATGCACTACAGCTACGCGATCTTCGAGGCCGAGGCCGCCAGCACGTTTAACGAGGAGCTGCTTTTCCGCTATCTCAAACGGAACGCCGCGTCCCGCGAACTGATGGTCTATATGGTGAACAAGCGGGCCGATGACATTCTGGCGACGCTCTACCGCCAGACCATGTTCGCGGAGTTTGAAAAGCGGACTCACGAGCTGGAGGAGGGGGGCAATCCGCTGACCGCTGAACTGCTGCGGGCTGAATACCGGAAGCTCTTGGAGAAATACTTTGGGCCGGACATGGCGCTGGAAGAGGCGAGCGATCTGGAAGGGCTGCGGATTCCTCACTTCTACCGCTCGTTCTACGTGTACAAGTACGCGACAGGCATTTCCGCTTCGCTTGCCTTGGCGGAGCGGGTTCTGGGAGGCGGCGCGGACGAGCGGGAGGACTACTTCCGCTTTCTCAAGTCCGGGGGGTCGCGGTTTCCCATCGAGTCGCTGAGGGCGGCGGGGGTGGATATGTCTTCTCCAGAGCCGGTGGAAGCGGCCTGCGGCGTTTTCGGCGC